>DASTGE010000027.1:0-5641 GCA_035719405.1 Burkholderiaceae bacterium | reverse complement strand
GTCTTGCGCCCCGACAAATCTCAGGCACCCAAGCCGAAGCGGATAATGCACGGGTGACTCAAGATTCGACCATGATCGCGGCGGCCGACGCCCCCGCCCGTTTTGACACCCTTTCCCTAGACTCGAAGTTGTTGCGTGCCGTGGCCAACCAGGGCTACGCGACGATGACGCCTATCCAGGCCAAGGCGATTCCCATCGTGCTCGCTGGCCGAGATGTGATGGGAGCCGCGCAGACCGGCACTGGCAAGACGGCCGCCTTCTCGCTGCCGCTGCTGCAGAAGATGCTGCAGCATGAGACCGCGAGCATGTCACCGGCCCGGCATCCCGTGCGTGCCCTCGTGCTTGCGCCGACGCGCGAGCTCGCTGACCAGGTCGCCGCCAACGTCAAGGCCTATGCCAGGTACACCCAGCTTCGCGTGGCGGTGGTGTTCGGGGGCATCGACATGAAGCCGCAGACCGAGGAGCTGCGCCGGGGCGTGGAGGTGCTGATTGCCACACCGGGCCGCCTGCTCGACCACATCGAGGCGAAGAACGCGGTGCTGAATCAGGTCGAGTACGTCGTGCTCGACGAGGCCGACCGCATGCTTGACATTGGCTTCCTGCCCGATCTTCAGCGCATCCTCAACTACCTTCCGCAACAACGCCAGACGCTGCTGTTCTCGGCGACCTTCTCGCCCGAGATCCGCAAGCTCGCACAGAGCTATCTCCAAGATCCCGTCACGGTGGAGGTGGCGCGCCCGAATGCCACCGCCTCCACTGTCGAGCAGCGCTTCTACAGCGTCGCCGAAGACGACAAACGGAGGGCGGTACGGGAGTTGTTGAAGTCGCGCGAACTTTCGCAGGCGATCGTGTTCGTGAATTCCAAGCTGGGCGCCGCGCGCCTTGCCCGGGCCTTCGAGCGCGACGGCTTGAAAACGGCGGCACTCCACGGTGACAAGTCTCAGGACGAGCGTCTGAAGTCGCTCGATGCGTTCAAACGCGGCGAGGTGGAACTGCTGGTGGCGACCGACGTGGCCGCGCGTGGCCTCGACATTGCCGACCTGCCCGCGGTCTTCAACCTGGACGTGCCTTTTAACGCCGAAGACTACGTCCATCGCATTGGACGTACGGGCAGGGCAGGGGCGTCCGGACTCGCGGTCACGCTGGTCACGCGCGATGACAGCCGGCTCGTCGCTGACATCGAGAGGCTGATCAAACGCAAGATCGAACTCGAGCCGCTGGAGCTGGAAGACGATCGTCCACGGCGCAGCCGACGGTCGGAAGACGAAGTCGACGAGCGCCGGGCGGTCTCCGCTTATGGCGATCGGAGTTCGCGTCGCTCCTGGTCACCGCCCCCAGCACCTGTCGATCCCTTCTTCGATCGCCCCTACGAGCCGGGGAACATGAGCGGCGAGCCTCCTGCATGGGAGCAGGCGCAGCCTTCAGTGGTGCGCGATGGTCTCTCGCAGGCGGTCAAGCCGCGCAAGAAGGTGGCGGCGCTGCTGGGTCGAATCCCGAAGACGCAGGAGTAGCTCGATGCGGACGCGGTGGGTTTGGACAACCCGACCGCTATCGCAGGCCGCAGGAATTGCGCTGCGTCTTGTTGAAAACAACCTCCGTCGCGCAGCGTCACGGAGCGAGCAGGGCAAACACGGCGGGCACCTTGTCCGGCATGCTGCACCCCTCGCGTTTCCAGTCCCTTACTGGTTGTGATCGGGTCCAGCCTTGCTGCAAGGTCAAGCCGCAGCTCACTGACAAGCGCGTGTCGTCGGCCAGTGTTTCAAGCATGGCGGACAGGAGCGCCTGGTTGCGATAGGGCGTCTCGATGATCAGTTGCGTCTGGGCATGCCGCTTTGACGCGGACTGCAGCTCGCGCAAACGTGCGGCGCGAGCCGGAGCCTCCACCGGCAGGTAGCCGACGAAGGCGAAGCTTTGCCCGTTCAAGCCGCTGGCCGCCAGTGCGAGCATCAGCGAACTCGGACCGGGCAGCGGCAGCACGGGGATGCCGAGCGCGTGAGCAACTTCGACCAACGCTGCACCCGGGTCCGCGACGGCAGGCAGCCCGGCTTCGGAGATGAGCCCGACGTCCTCGCCCGCGAGCGCCGGTTGCAGCAGCGCCTGGAGCATCGTCTTGTCCACGCTTTGCGGGCCGCCCTTGCGCGGACGCGGCAACTCGCGGATGTCGAGTGACTGCAGCGGTTCGGCGAGTGGGGCGACGGCGCTGACGCGCTTGAGGAACGCACGGGTGGTCTTCGCGTTCTCGGCGACCCAACGCCGAAGACCCGCCGCACGTCTCAGCGCACCGAGCGGTAATACCTCCTGCAGGTCCACGGCCTCCGTTCCGAGATCAAGGCTGTTGGGTACGAGCACCAGCGTCCCGTTCCGACGTGCGTTCATCGCTGCCGGGCCCGGTCCCGCGACTCTTGCGCGAGGTTCCCGGGGCCACCCTCAGGTCGTTGCACAGCATGCTCCCCAAGGGAGGGAGCGCCGTCTTCAAAGGGCCGCGCAGCGCCGCTCATGCAGCCCGAAGCGGATCTGCTCCCGCTTCCCTCAATAACCTGCATGTCCTGATCAGCGGCAGGCCGACCAGGGCGGAGGGGTCGTCGGACTCGATTGCGTCGAGCAGGGCGATCCCCAGCGTCTCGCATTTCGCGCTGCCAGCGCAGTCGTAGGGCTGCTCCAGACTCAGGTAGCGCTCGATCTCGTCAGCGTGCAGCGCCCGGAACTGCACGATCACGGGCGCCAGCAGCGCCTTTTGGAATCCCGTGTCGGGTCGCACTACCGCGACTGCAGTCTGGAAGACCACGCGCCGCCCGCTCATGGCGCGCAGTTGGGCAGTCGCACGAGCGTGGTCGCCCGGCTTTCCGATCGCCTGCCCGTCGAGATCGGCGACCTGATCCGAGCCGATCACGATCGCCCCTGCATGACGCACCGCGACCGCCTGCGCCTTCGCCATCGCCAGCCGCAAAGCGATTGCGGCTGGCGTCTCGCCGGGTAGCGGGTTTTCATCGACCTCCGGCGCCCGGACTTCGAACGGTAGCCGCAGCCGTGCAAGGAGTTCCCGCCGATACCGTGAGGTCGAGGCGAGGATCAAAGGGGTGGATGGCATGCGTCCAATTGTCCCATTGCGGGTGTGACGGACGCCTTGGGTTGCCTGCCATGCGTCCGTCGCACGCGACCATTGCCGGCGGGCGCTGAAGCCGGCGACCACGACAGCGAAAGCGTCCTTGCCCATTCCGTACACTGCCTGGATGAAACCGCGCGCGTTCGATCCCTTGCACCTCGATGTCACCGCCTTCGCAGCGCAGGCCGGAGAACTGGAAGGCCAATGGCCGCTGGAAATTCTCCCGCGGCTGTACAAGGTGAGACCGCCCGAAGCGGCGGACCTTCCACTGGAGCCAGTCGACTGGCAAGCCGAGGGCGAGATGCGCCAATGTCACGGAGGCGAATCCCAGGTGTGGCTCCACCTCGCTGCGAGCACATGTGTTGCCTTGCAGTGCCAGCGCTGTCTGCACCCGGTACGAGTGAACGTGTCATTCGAACGTTCCTTTCGCTTTGTGCGGAATGAAGCCGAGGCCGAAGCGCAGGATCTGGACAGCGAGGAGGAGGTACTGGCCGCCACCCGCTCGCTCGACCTTTTGACGCTGGTAGAGGACGAACTCATCCTGGAGTTGCCCCTTGTGCCGCGACACGAGGAGTGTCCCCAGCCATTGCCGTTGACGGCTGGCAGCGAGGAGGGGGCGGAGGAGGAGGCGAACCCGTTCGCGCAGCTCGAGGTTCTCAAGCGCCGGCCCCCGCATTGAGGACTTGCCGGTCTGGAATGCTAGAATCTCAGGCTTTTCCTGCGGCGCATTGCGGTGTTGCATGCAGCAGGTGCAGGAAGCAGCCGGAGAATTTGCCATGGCCGTTCAGCAGAACAAGAAGTCGCCGTCTAAGCGCGGCATGCATCGATCACACAATGCGCTCACCCCGCCGGGCACCGCCATCGAGCCGACGACCGGCGAAACACACCTGCGTCACCACATCAGCCCGACCGGCTTCTATCGCGGGCGCAAGGTCCTCAAGACCAAGGCAGAGGCCTGACACGGGCACGGCCGGCCAAGCTCGCCGGCCGTGAAAAATCGGCACTTCCTTCGTCCCTGCGCCAAGCTTCAGGTGCCGGGCGTCTGGTTTGCTTGCTTGTCAGCATCGCGCCGCGCGCATGATGCAGCGCGCACTGTGCAGCGGATGGCACGGGAAGTTTTTCGCCTCCACCGGTGACTCTGGACCCACTACCCCTCGTTCGCATCGCGGTCGACTGCATGGGCGGTGACCACGGTCCCGCCGTGACGCTGCCAGGCTGTCGCGCCTTCCTGCACAAGCATCCGTCTGCGGAGCTGGTTCTGGTCGGGACACCCGAAGCGCTGAAGCCCGCGCAGGCGTGGTCGCGCTGCCAGCTGTTGCACGCGAGTGAGGTCGTCAGTATGGACGACTCGATCGAGGTCGCGCTGCGTCGCAAGAAGGATTCGTCGATGCGGGTGTCCATCCACCAGCTGAAGCCGGCTGGTGGCGACGCTCCCCGAGCCCACGCCTGCGTGTCTGCGGGCAACACCGGCGCCTTGATGGCCCTCGCGCGATACCTCCTCAAGACGCTCGACGGCATTGATAGACCGGCGATCGCCACAGTCATGCCGAACGGACGCGACCGCTTCACCACGGTTCTCGACCTCGGGGCCAATGTGGATTGCACGCCGGAGCATCTGCTGCAGTTCGCCGTCATGGGCAGCGCGCTGGTTGCAGCCGTGGAGGGCAGCGAAAATCCGAGTGTCGGGCTGCTCAATATCGGCGAGGAGGCGATCAAGGGCAGCGAGATAATCAAGCGGGCGGGCGAGCTGCTGCGCGCGGCAGCTGCCGACGGGCACATCAATTTCTTCGGCAACGTAGAGGGCGATGACATCTTCAAAGGCACGACGGACATCGTCGTGTGCGATGGCTTTGTCGGCAACGTGCTGCTCAAGACCTCGGAGGGCCTGGCAACCATGCTCGCCGGATTCATCCGGGAGGAATTCACCCGCTCGCCCTTGGCCAAGCTCGCCGCGCTGATCGCGCTGCCGGTGCTCAAGCGCTTCAAGGATCGCGTCGATCCGCGGCGGTACAACGGCGCAGCATTGCTCGGACTGCGCGGCCTCGTGTTCAAGAGCCACGGCTCCGCCGATGCCCTCGCGTTCGAGAACGCGCTGTCGCGAGCGTATGATGCCGCCCGCAATCGACTGCTCGACAGGGTCCACGACCGCATCCTCGAGACGCTGCAGGCAATGCCCGCGGGCGAAGGCGAGGCGCCTCCGGCGGCCCAAGCTGCATGAACGACACCCTTCCCCGTTATGCCCGCATTACGGGCACAGGCAGCTGCCTGCCACCCCGACGTCTTACCAACGATCAGCTGGCCGCTCAGCTTGCTGAGCGCGGCATCGAGACCTCCGACCAGTGGATTGTCGAACGTACGGGCATAAGGGCTCGGCATTTCGCCGATCCGGAGATCGCGGCGAGCGACCTGGCCGTCAGCGCCTCGCGAGCGGCACTCGAAGCGGCGGGGCGGACCCCGGCGGACATCGATCTCATCGTGCTCGCGACGTCGACTCCCGACATGGTTTTTCCGTCCACGGCGTGTCTCGTCCAGCAGAAG
>DASTGE010000026.1:0-9203 GCA_035719405.1 Burkholderiaceae bacterium | reverse complement strand
CGGCCTCGGTGTGCGTGCCGCGCGCAGCCGCGCGTCGAGCTCGACGATCACGCCCTGACGCAAAGCGCCGCGCGCGGCCGTCAGCTCGCGAATGCCAAGCATCGCGCAAAGGGTGTAGAGGATCGCAATCCCGCCCGGGATGACGGCACGGCGCTCGGGCTTCAGCGTGCGAAAGGCGAGCTTGTCCACATGCCCGGCGGCAATGCATCGCTCAATGCACCAGGCGAGGCTTTGCGGCGTGATGCGACCATCGGTGATGCCTTCTGCCGCAAGCAGCTGCGCCAGAGCGCCCACCGTGCCGGATGAGCCGAGCGCCTCGACCCATCTGTCGGACCTGAAGGTGTCGAGCGACTCCTCGAACTCCGCGCCGGCCGCAATCTGTGCCGCGCGGAACGTATCTGCCGTGATGCGGCCCTCGGGGAAATAGCGCATCGAGAGTCCCACGCAGCCGGTGCCGAAGGATTCGGCCTCTCTCGGCACTCGTCCGCGGCCGAGGATCAGCTCGGTGGAGCGGCCGCCGATGTCAATGACCAGCCGGCGCTTGGACGACGGCTGCAGGTAATGGACGCCTGCGTAGATCAGCCGAGCCTCTTCGCGGCCGGAGATGACTTCGATGGGATGGTCGATGGCTTCGCGGGCACGATCGAGAAACTCGTCGCGGTTGCTGGCTTCGCGCAGCGTCTGGGTGGCCACCGCCCTCACCTGCCACGGCTCGAAGCCCTGCAGCCGCCGGGCGAATCGGGCCAGACATTCCAGGCCGCGGGTGGCAGCCTGTTCAGTGAGCCGACCGTCGGCATCGAGCCCGGAGCCAAGGCGAACCGTTTCCTTGAGGTAATCGATGCGGCGATAGCGGCCGTGCTCGAACTGTCCGATTTCCAAGCGGAAGCTGTTGGATCCGAGGTCGATGGCGGCCAGCGGGCCGACTGGTGTCTGCGATGGCATGGCCGCGATTGTCACCGCCCTCTTGCCGTGTGACGAGAAGCTACCCAGTGTGTCGACCGGCATCGACCCTCAAGCATCGTCAACAACATCCAGCGGCCCTCCGACGAGCGCCGGCAACCAGCATGCCGCACGCCCATTGCCGTCGGGTCGCGCTGCTTGCCCGCCATGCCCGGAGGAGGCCGAAGGTGGCGCCAATAACAGCATCATGAGGGGGCATGACAAGTGCCCCATAAACGATGAAAGCAAGGGCGAGGAAGGGCGCGCGATGATCGCACAGCCGGCCAAGGCACAATGCACCGCGCGACCGTGGAAGAAGTGCCCGCCGCGGCCGTTCCCAGCCGTCCAGTACAGGAGCAATGACCTTGACCACCTTGGCCCGCACGCTGTACCTCGATTCGGAATTCGGGGTGCCGCAGGAACTGCCCAAAGCCGGCAGCACATTGGAGAATCCGTATGTCTACGACGCGACGGCGAGAGAACTCAAGGCGATGGCCGAGCGCGGGCTCGTCGAGATCATCGACGAGCGCGTGTCCTTCCGCACGCCCGACAAGCTGATCGAACAGCTGCGATTCAAGCGCGTGCGCTGAAGGCGTCGGCAAGCGTCGCCTGCCCTCTTTCTCAGTTCTTCCGCTCGGCCTTCTTCGCCTTTGGGCGCCCCGTCTTTACGGCGGGGACGTCGCCGAGCGCTTCGAGCAGGCGCTCGTCTTCCAAGGCCACGAGCAACTTGAGGCCCGCCCGCAGCAACTCGCTCTTCTTCGCCGGGCGGGCCAAAGCGACTGCGCGCTGCTTCAAACGGCCAAGCGCCTCGTACTCGTCCGCAGGGATGGTGAAGCTGTCTCGCACCAGCTTCTGCTTTTCGTGCCTGGCCGGCGGCAATGCCGCGCCCGACCGCATTGCAGTTGCCACCGCCGCACCATTGGAACTCGCCTCGCCATCGGCCCGGGCCCCATGATCGACAGGTGCAGGCAACGCGGGGACGTCGCCCTTCGTGCCTTTGGGCGCACGTGACTTCCTGCCTGCGTTCTTGCCCGTGGAGACTGCCAAAGGTTTCCCCTAAAGAAATGGTATATACAGTTTATACCGTTCCTTCATCGAGGGCGAAAGAATGAGGGGCGATCCATTCACTCCCACTCATACCTTACCCCCACCCAGCCCCCCCTCGGTGCACCCAGGCCGAGGAAAGGCTCCGCCACCGGATTTGCCGCGTTGAACGTCCGGGCCGCACTGGCAAACACGTTGTGCCCCAAAATCCCGAAGTTCGCATACTTGCGATCGAAGACGTTATCGATTCGAGCGAACAACTCCAGGTTCTTCGTCAGGCGATAACTCCCGTCGAGATTCACCACCGTGTATCCCCCTACGGCGCCGTGAACATCCTGGTTGCTTTCGTCACCGCGCAAACGGCTCGATGAATTCGCCGCCACGTTCATGCCCAGCATCAGCCCATCCCTCGCCAAATAATCCAGCCGAACCCGCAATGTGTGCCGAGGGATTCCCGGAATGCGGTCCGCGCGGAAGACCGCGATATCGCCATTGGCATCCGCGCTTGAATTGGCCGGACTGTGCTCGACGAAGCCGGTGCGATAACTCGCATTGATCAGCGCATAGCGGGCACCGAGGCTGAGTCTTCCCCACTTGGTGGACCCCGTCAGCTCGATGCCCATCCGGCGTGTCTTGCCGACGTTCTGGAAATAGCCCGCATTGATCGCGCCGCCGCTGCTCACGAATTGGATATCGTCGACAAGGTCCGTGCGATAAAAAGCCGCGCTCCAGTTCATGTCTTCACTCTTGCCCCGTGCACCGATCTCCACGGTCTTGGCGACCACCTTCTTAAGCGGCGGGTCAGCCAGAAAACTGTTGGGCAGTTTGCACGGTGCCGCGGGGTCGGCACACGTCATCTCCATCGCGGTCGGCGCCCGCATGCCTTCGTTGTAGCTCGCATAAGCGGTCAGGTCGGCGCGGGGATTGAAGGTGATTCCGACTGCGGGATTGAAGCGGCGAAAATTGTGATCCCCATCAAGTTCGGGGTTGTTGCCGCTGCGGTCGCGAATGCTGACGCGTGCGTTGTTGTAGCGGCCGCTGGCCGTGAGGCCCCAACGATCGGACAGCGCAAAGCTGTCCATTGCATAGAGCGCGAAATTGCGGCTGCGCGTGAAAGCGTTCGTTTCCGGCTCGAAGTCACCCATGGCGACCGCACCGCGCGATGCGTCAAACGAGGCGGGCTGTGCCTCGCGCGTGAAGCGCGCACGTCCGGCATCCGCGCTCGAGCCGGCCACGAATTGATTCCGATGACCGGCCAGAGGTTGCGTCAGCGTCAGCTGCACGGCCGCGCCGTAGCTGGTCTGGTCGACTGCCGCCCGATCGTTGAATGCCTGCACATCATCCACGGCTCCCGTAACGGAATCCGTCGTCCCGACCTCGTCGTTGACATTGCTCGAAACATTGCGATTGTGATAGCGGCGCGCGTAGGCATTGCCGCTTACGAGCACATCGCGCGACACGAAATGGCTGCCTTTGGCCGCAAGCATCACGAGCTGATTGCGGTTGATGTCCGGATACGTGTAGGCCTGTCGGCGATCGTCCAGGAACGAAAGCGGCAGCGACTGCGTGCCTTCGAGGCGGTTGTCGGCCGCCGTGAGGCTGACGTCCAGATCGTCGCGCTCGGTCTGATACCCGACCTTGCCGAAGAACTGCCGGATGCGGCTCGGATTGTGCGCGGCCCAGCCGCGATCACGGGAGACGTTGCCGGTGACGTAGTAGTCCCATGAGCCTGACGATCCGCCCTGCTCCACCTGCAACGTCCTTCGTCCGAAGGACCCGCCCAAGACTTCCACCGAGCCCCCCGGATACTGGCTTCCACTCTTGGTGTAGATCGCCAATGCTCCGCCCAGCGTGTTCAGCCCGAACAACGGATTCGAGCCCGGGATGAGCTGAATGCTCGCGATGGCCGACTGCGGCAGCAGGTCCCAGTTGACCACGTCGCCGAACGGCTCGTTGATGCGCACCCCGTCCTGAAACACCGACAGCCCCTGCGGAACGCCGACCAGCGGCGACGCAGTGAAGCCTCGGAAGGCGATGTCGGTCTGGTAGGGATTGCCCTGAGCCGCATTCGCCGTCACGCTCGTCGGGTTGTTCTCCAGGAAGCCGGCGAGATTGCCCTGCCTCTGCCGGCCCAGCTCCTTGCCGCTGTAGGCCTGCACATTCGCCGGAACGTCCTTCAGCGGAGTCCCGAGCCCGGGCAGCGGCGTGGTGCCGATCACCTCCACCCGCTGAGACTCCAGTGCCTCGGCGGGGTTCTCCGCGCTCGCGGCGTGACCGACGGCGAGCATGGCGCACACGCCGAGCCCGACGGACGTGAGCCATGCGCCATCGGGGAGGCGGCTCAAAGCCGTGCCGGACTTCGTCCTCGTGCAGTTCACGTTGATCTGTCCCCTCGTGTTGGCCCCCAGGGTGTGGAGGACCGCGTCGCATTGCGCAACCGTCTCCACAGTTGCCCGATTCTTTAGCCGCCGGGATTGTCTGCGCATCCGCCCCCGATACGCACTTGAAGTTTTCCCGGCGTGCGATGCGCGCTCGCATGGCCCGAGTCTGTGCCGCCATGGAACAACGCCAGAGACAGGATGTGACGGCGTGACACGCCAGCTCCGGAGAAGCACGGGCACGACAGACCGGGTGCGAACAGACGGTTGCCGGCGGCACGGGCCTTGCAATTCGTCCGGGACTTCCGGAAGGATCAGCATGACCGACCAACCCGCATCCATCGCTCCCCAATCGTCGGCCTGCGCGGAGCTGCGTTGAGTCACCATCGTCACGATGCTTGCCGGAAGCATGGCCACGAGCCTGCAGCTGAAGGAAAAGCTTCCGGTCCTGACGGGCGCGGCACGCGAGGGCGCGCAGTGTGACGGTCAGCCTTGCCCGCGACGACAGTGAAGTCTCGGTGCGGATCGAGGACGACGGCTGCGGGTTCGACACGGCGGTCCGAACAAACGGACTCGGATTGCTCGGCGCATCCGAACGCGCGGCCGCAGTGGGCGGCTGGATGCTGGCCAGCTATGCGCCGGGTCATGGAACCGTGATCCGGATGGTGATTCCAATGAAAGACGTAATGACCACCGAATATCAAGGATGCATCTAAGTCGGCCGCCGCTTTCCTGAGCCTGCATCTGAGCCAACTGTCGCGATCCATCTTTTCAAGCGGTACGAGCTTCCTTCGCTTCCAAACCACTCCCTTCGCGCGCCATCTGCGCAAATCGCGCAATGGTCATAGTCTTCGCACATGGCTGGCAATAGTGCAAAGCCTGAAATCATCGAAGACAACAATGTTCCCTCGTTCTACACCCAGCGCGAACGCCAGCGACCCAGGCCGGCCTGGGTCCCCGCGCCAAGCCCTGAGCCCTGAGAGACCTCTCTCGTCACACGATCCGACCGAACACGCCGACCCCTCGCATTGCTCAGGCCAGACTGAAGCTGGCGTGTGTGGATCGCCCACATCGACACCCTTGGCCGAGCGTTCCACCGCCCGGGACGGGCGTGAACTCCAGTCCCCGGACGGCAATCCTGAAGCGCTACACCTGGAGCGCACAAGTCCCGCGCCGGACTTGTCTCCGCTCGAGGACAACGTCGACGATGACGAACTCCTCGATGTCGCTGTCGACGAACCCTTCTTCGACGATACGCAACTGCTGATCGCATTCATGGACAAGGCGGTCATGGCGACATCGCCGAAGCAGGTGAACGAACTGCGCGAGCATGCCGATGGCGTCCGCAAGGAAGCGGAACAGCTGACGCCGTCGCTGGCAGATCCCGCCTTCACGCACGCCTTCGCCGGAACCCAGGAAAACGTTGCGTCAGGCTTTTCTGGCCTGATCAACGCCGCTCACCGCTTCAGGTCCTCGGCCTGGACGTGGCGAATCGCCGCCAGCCACTACCGCGAGCTTGTCGCGGCAGCGCGCCGCGCCGGCCTTGGCAAAGACGAGGTGAACGAAATCGACGTCTGGCGCGCCAAATGTGCCGCGCAGGCACAGCGTCAGATCATCCAGCACGATCTGACGCAGATCGTCCGCCTGATCAAGCGCATGCAGACCACGCGAAAAAAGCCAAGCCTCGAAGCCATCGAAGTGGTTCATCGGATGCTGCATCAGCATTTATTCAGGGCCCTGCAAGGCTGCCGGTCGGCCGGGCTTCACGCCATCCCATTGGCCGAGCATCCAATCAGTGCCTTTGATCGGGAATTGCTTTACATCGAGCCGTCCATCCGCCGACTGATCGAGATGGCCAGCGACAGGTCGCAGGAACCGAGAAACGAGGACAATCAAAGGTCGCTGCGACGAGGCTCGCACACGGGCCCGAAGGAGCTTTCGCGGCAAGGTTTGAAGTCTGATCCTGCTGCCCCATCGTCCTCCAAAACCCAAACTGCGCCCAAGTGGCTGGAGAAGCTTTGGGCCGAAAACGAACAGATGGTCGAGTTGGCGATCGCCCTCAAATCAGCGCTTTCGGGCTACGACCTGCCGCAATCCGAAGCCTCGAAGCGGACCGCGACCCATCATGAAAGCAACAAAGGGCTCGGAAAGCAGGTGACGGCTGCCCGCAATCCAAGGTTGACGCCTGACGCGTCTGCGCCAACTCCCGCTACGCCGCAGGCGCACTGCCGCCACGATTCGACGTCGGCCCTCTCCTGCCTCGCGGAGACGACAGCTGCCGCGGAGGCACCTCTCGAGCCCCACCTGAAGATCGAGCCGGAGCTGCAACGCAGGCGCGAGGCATTGAGTGCCGAGCTCGCAGAGGATTTCAAAGGGCTGCTTTTCAAATTGGAGTCGACGGCTGCCAACGGCGAAGCACCATGGCCGGAGCTGGTACGGCAGTGCGACGAGGCGCTGTCGAAACTGCATGACTCCAGCCTGCTTCAAGGCCAGGACGACGGGAGATTCGATCCCCGGTCGATGGCCGCGCCTTTCGTCGCGATTCAGGCCGCCGCTTCCGCGCTCAAGGAGCCGGCAAACACTGCCGTTATGGCGCTCGCCCGGGCAGGCCGGTTGGAGAGCGCAGCAGCCGACGCGCTGCGTACCGCTGCCGCCAACCAGCATGAATGGGCAGATCATTTGCGCGAGTTCGCCGCAAGATCCAAGGAGCTTCGCCGCATCGAGCTCGCTCATGCAGCCGACCTCGAGCGCGCGCAACTCGATGACTATCTGAAGAGCAAGGAAAAAGAAGTTAAGGGTCTCCTGGAGTATGCGGTGGACAAGGTTGCCGCAATGGCGATGTTGCTGAATGGGGATCCCGTGTGCGACGCCAAGACATCGGCGCAGAATGGTCCGTATGGCGCCCGGGACCATGCCGATGCTGACGACCACCTTGCAAACCTCGGCGGCAAGCTCGCGCAGGACTTGGAGGACAGGATTCAAGGGACGATTCGAATGCCGTTTGACACACCGAAAGGTGAGGCAGCCCGACTTCGCCTGGCAAAGCTCCTGACGGAATCGCTTTCCATCACCTGCAGACATGCGACCGGCATTGTCGAGACCGCTGTCAGTGCATCGCGGCTTCTTATGGACGCTCCGCCCAGGGATCGGTCGAAGATCGCAGCCGAGCTCGCCGAACGCGTACGAGAAGCGACGACGATCTCCGCGGCCCGCCACGCCTCGCTCGATGACAGTCGAGACAGTCTGCCTGCGGAGACATGCCAGCGCTACAAGCCCGCCTGGAAGCGCAATGAGCGGATCGGCCAGGAAATGGGGCATATCCTCCTCGTCCTGTCCACACTCTTCGAGGCACGACATGAAGCAATGGAGCTGGTCGAACAGGTACACGACAGCGCCGCGAGACTGGGACATTGCATTTCTCGAATCACGAAGAAGTTCGAGCAGTCGCTTTCCGCGTGTGTCGCGCAAATGCAGCGGCTGCATCAACTCATTGCGTCGCCCGGTGAATCGACAGACTACGCCGCCGATATGGGCAGGATTTCAGCTTCATTTTCAGATCTCGCCCAGCGTATCGATCATGAGCGCATCATCGCCCTTGCCAGACTGTGCATTCGAAAAGCGGATCCGATCGTGAACGATCCGCGCGAGTCGATCCGGACGAGGAAGCGGTTGGAGAACTTCAAGGACGCAATTACCGATCCCATCGATGACGTCAAGCGGATGAACGCGACACTCCGCCACTTGAAACGCGACGACGCGGGCAGATCGCCGTTGCGACTGAGCCAGAAGATTCGTTCGAAGCGCAGTGCCATGATCGCCACACGGTTGGTCATTGGGCTCGACCTGATGAAGCAATTGCAGGGTGTCCAACGAAAGATAGCCAGGCGCGAGGCGAACGCAAACGCTCGGTAGGCCGGACAGTTCTCTGGCGGTCCTTCCACTGCCCGTCAAACGCGACCGAACGCGGCCAGAAGCCGTCTGACCACTCCACCTTGACTGCCGCCACCAGCCGCGTCTCTCGTGGGTGTTCGGCCCGAGGGTGAGTCAACGGCGACGATGAACAAGTCGCCGAACTCGATAACGCACGCCTTGCTTCGGGATGGGATGCAAGGCGAGTAGCACAGCCATAGCCCACGCGATGGCGAGAATTTCTAAGCTAAGCTAAACTAAGGCAACAGTGAATAGGCCCCTCGCGCGCCGCGCGAGGGGCCTATTTGCGTTGCCAAATCACATGCTCAGGGCAGCGAACACTGCGACGGAGCCGGGCGTCAGACCTCCCTTGCAATGCACTGACTCGCGCCTTTGCATCGCATCGGCCGATGGTGCACGCATTGTCGCCGAGACATATTCATCGTCATTTCAAAATACCAGTTCAGGACGCTTCGCTTTCGAGCCGCTCGCTTCGCGCAAGTCCTGCGCTGATCGCCTGTTGGCCATAGCCTTCAAGCATGGCTCGCAATCATGCCGAGCCTCAAAGCATCGAGACAACCATGCTCCCACGTCCCCCTCGCACAACGGCAGCCGCCACACCCCCCCACGCTCACGGCCGCGACGAAAGTGCACCGGCGACACAAGTCTCCACCGCCGGAGGAAACCCCTCTATACCTCACGGGATACCCGGGCGCACAGCCCCCCGCTCTCCTGCAAGCCGCACTCAAGTGGCGCCGCCGCGTCGTCGTCCTCCTTCTTCGACCACATCGGCAGATCAGCCCCTCCCGCACAGCCCCGACCCCCTCCGGGCCCCGGAGGGCGGCCTTCAGGCCCGATACATGGAGCGGGCGGCCGACCTGCCGAACCTTTTCCCGACACAGGACAGCGATGACGATGACGATGACGATGACG
>DASTGE010000025.1:0-2170 GCA_035719405.1 Burkholderiaceae bacterium | reverse complement strand
GATCACGGCATTTCCGATGCTTGCGAGAATCATCTATGAAAAGAAGCTTTCAGGAAGCCCTTTGGGAACCCTGGCATTGGCAGCGGGAGCAATCGACGACATGGCGGCATGGTGCATTCTCGCCATCGTACTGGCAAGCTTCGGCGCGGGTGCGGGAACCGCTGTCCTGGCGATTGCCGGGGGCATCGCCTACGCTATTGGGGTGCTAACGGCGGGAAAATACCTGCTCGCCAAGCTAGGCAGGATCGCCGATCGGGAAGGCTGCGTAAGCAATCAGGTTCTTGCGGTGGTATTGGTTTTGTTCATGCTCGCAGCGTGGGTGACGGATGCAATAGGCATTCACGCGGTGTTTGGCGGTTTTTTGCTAGGCATCGCCATGCCGCGCGGGACCTTGTCTCAGGGGCTTCAGGAAAAGCTTGAACCCTTTGCGGTTGTATTTCTGGTTCCGATGTTCTTTACATTTTCAGGCTTGAATGTTCAATTGAACATCATGGTCGGGGATGGATATCTCTTGTTCATTGCAAGTGTCATTCTGCTGGCATCGGTGTTGGGGAAGGGCGTTGCCTGTTGGTCGGCGGCGCGCCTTGCCGGCGAGAGCAACAGGACCGCTCTGTCAGTGGGGGCGTTAATGAATTCTCGGGGCTTGATTGAGCTGATCATCATCAACATTGGCTTGCAGAAGGGCGTTATTCAGCCAACGCTTTTTTCAATGTTCGTCGTGATGGCAATCGTCACGACACTGATGGCATCCCCTTTGCTCGAACGGTTTTTAAGAAAAGCACCCGAAACTCAGCCTGCGGAAGTGAGTCCGTTACTTCCGAGCGGTGAAAGCAAAGCCTGATCTCGCCTTTATGGATCTTGTAGGGTTCCTGAACGCGCCCTGAGCAGCCGCGCTATCACGTCTTCCTGACCAACCCGTCGGCAATGCGGCTAGCCGATGGCCGCTGCGATTGGCCTTTCCAGCGCCTGAGCAGCAGCGCGTTGCTCACCACGCTGACGCTCGAGAACGCCATTGCAGCGCCGGCGATTACGGGACTCAGCAGGCCGAAGGCCGCGAGCGGAATGCCGACGATGTTGTAGACAAAGGCCCAGAAGAGGTTCTGCCGGATCTTCGAGACGGTGCGCCGCGAGATTTCGAGCGCATCGGGCACCAGAGCGATGTCACCCCGCATCAGCGTGATGCCCGCAGCGTGCATGGCAACGTCGGTTCCCGTGCCCATGGCGATGCCCACGTCGGCCGCCGCGAGTGCAGGCGCATCGTTGATGCCGTCACCCACCATCGCGACCACGTCGCCGCCTTTGCGAAGGTCGGCCACGATGGCGGCCTTGTGCTCGGGCAGCACTTCCGCGCGCACGTCGTCGAGCCCCAGCTGGCAAGCCACCGTGCCGGCGCTGCCGGCGTTGTCTCCACTGAGAAGCACCGCTTTGACGCCCTGGCCGTGCAATGCCTGCACCGCATCCGCCGCGCCGGGCTTCAGGCGGTCGCCGAACGCGAGCAGTCCCAGCAGGCGGGGCGGTGACGAAGACGCATCTGCCAGCCACGACACGGTACGCCCTTCAGCCTGCAACTCATTCGCCTCGGACAGAAGCGGAGCCAGCGGGACGCCCAGCTCCTGCATGTACCGTCCGCTGCCCAGCCGCAAGTCGCGGCCCTGCGTGTTGCCGGCAATCCCGCGGCCCGCTGCGGCTCTGACGTTTTCCGCCGATGCGATGGCCAGCCCGTCGCGGCGGGCAGCCTCGCATACGGCTCTCGCCAAGGGATGCTCGCTGCCGGATTGCAACGCCGCCGCTGACGCCAGGACCGATGCCGCCTTCACATCAGGAGCCGGGACGAGCCGGATCAGCTCGGGCCGTCCCTGCGTCAGCGTCCCGGTCTTGTCGAAGGCGACCGTTCGCACCCGATGCGCGACTTCCAACGCTTCGGCGTCCTTGATGAGAATCCCCCGGCGTGCGGCCACGCCGGTGCCGGCCATGATGGCGGCCGGCGTGGCGAGTCCCAGCGCGCAGGGGCACGCAATCACGAGCACCGCGACCGCGTTCAGCACGGCCTGCTCCCAGTCGCCCCCCGCCAGTCCCCACGCGAGCAGCGTGACGGCCGCAATGCCGAGCACGACCGGGACGAAGACCGCGCTCACGCGATCGACCAGGCGCTGGATCGGCGCCTTCTTCG
>DASTGE010000024.1:0-2835 GCA_035719405.1 Burkholderiaceae bacterium | reverse complement strand
CGGTCGATGTTGCCTCCGGGCAGATTCGCCGCCTTGACCAGCGTCTCGTTGCCGTGGCACGCGAGGCAGGTCTCGTTGACGTTCGCTTCGGGCGCGGGCTTCGCGGCGGGCGCGACCGCCCAGAGTATGCAAAGGACTGCGCCAAGGCGGCGGACCATTGCAGCGATAGTCACAGGGAGCTCACTACGCGTTCGACGCCTGGTCCTTCGCTGACCTGCAGCGATGGCTTCCTCTGCGCCGAAGCCTGTGCCAGAGCGGTTGTCTTCGTCCATCGGTCGGGGTGTAACTTCCTGCGTAACAACTGGGCGTCGCTGTATCTTTTCCGCAACAACGTTTCTACTCCATGACTGCATGAGAGGTATTTGACCTGCGTCAAGCGTGGCCGAGGTAGCGCTGCCTTACGATCGAGTCGCAATGCAGGCTTGCATCGCCACCCGACGGCGAAGTAGCATCGACGCAGGGGAGAACGGGCTTGCATTCCGTCGCAGACCGTCAAGCGACGGGGCCGAAGAAAATTCGCGCCGCGCCCGACGGCGTATAGCGGTTTTGCTGGTCCTTCTGCACCAGGGAGGTGTCCGATGCGATTCGGCTCGAGCACGCAGGCGCTGCTGTTGGCGCTCTGCGCCTTTTTCTTTGCAACGCTTTCGTACGCGCAGGCGCCCAAGGACGAAGCCAAGGGCGTGCCCGTGTGCGCCAACTGCCACGAGGACAGGCACGCTTCGATCGTGCTGACCGCGCACGGCGCCAGGAACGACGCTAACGGCAGCATGTGCCAGGCGTGCCACGGCGACGCGAGCAATCACCTCAAGGATCCCGCGCAGTTCAAGCCGGCTAACCGCATCAAGTACGGCACGGCCGCCGAGAAGGCGGCGATCTGCCTGAACTGCCACCAGACCAATCGGCATCTCGCGTTCTGGGAATCGGGCAAGCACGCGCTCAACGACGTCGCGTGCACGAACTGCCACGACATCCATCCGAAGGATCGCGGCACCTTCATCGCGCCGTTCCAGACGACGTTCCGGCCGAACGAGTCGCAGATCTGCGGCCAGTGCCACCAGGACATCCGCTCGCAGACGCTCAAGCCGTCCCACCACCCGATCGTCGAAGGCAAGATCAAGTGCTCCGACTGCCACAATCCGCACGGCGCCGTGAGCCCGGTCATGCTGCGCAACGCCACGATCAACGATCAGTGCACGAGCTGCCACGCCGACAAGCGCGGACCGTACGTCTTCCAGCACCCGCCGGTCGAGGAGAACTGCATCACCTGCCACAATCCGCACGGCTCGTCGCACTATAAGCTGCTGCGCGAGCACACGCCGAACCTGTGCCAGGATTGCCATGACGTCGCCCGGCACCCGGGCACGATCTACGGCGGCGGCGCGGCCTGGACGTTGCCCGACGGCACGCCGAACGCGGCGGTCAACACGCGGTTCATCGCCCGCGCGTGCCTCAACTGCCACAGCAACATCCACGGCTCGAATGCGCCCGGAAGCAAGGGCCAGTTCTTCCTGCGGTAGCGTGAGGAGCCAACCATGACGAAAAAACTTCTACCCGCATTGATTGCCGGTCTGTTCGTCTCGGCCCCGGCGCTCGCGCAGTACGACGGCTGGGGAATCGTCGGATCGGGGACCGTCGGCTTCATGTACAACTCGACGAACGACACCAAGGACGCCTCCAAGCTGGAGGAATACCGCGATCTCTCCAACGGCGTGCTTTCCAACGTGTACGTCCGCGGGCGCAACAACGACACCTGGTTCGAGGGCTACGGCGAGAACTTCGGCCGCGACGACCAGTACCTGATGCTGCGCGGCGGCGTCTACGACAAGTTCAAGTATCAGATCTTCAGCGACAAGTTCACGCACAACTTCCTGTTCAACGGCCGGACGCCGTTCAGCGGCAGCGGAACGAACGTGCTGACCGCGACGTTCCCGCAGCCCAATCCGGCGCTCTGGAACGGCGTCGACATCGGCTACAAGCGCAGCAACGACGGCGGCTACTTCGAGTGGCAGGGCCTCGCGCCGTGGTACGCCCGCGTCGACGCCAATCAGGTCAAGTGGCAGGGTTCGAAGATCGGGTCGGGTGCCAACGGCACCAGCCCGGGCAACGGCTTCACCGATCTCACGATCCCGGTCCAGTACAACACCCGGAACATCACCGGCGAAGCCGGCTACAACACCGGCGCGATGAACCTGTCGCTGAGCTACCTCTACAGCAAGTTCGACAACGACAACGGCGTGCTCTTCTGGAACAACCCGTTCTTCGGGAACAACGGCGACCAGACGTTCCTGCCCCCGGACAACCACTACCAGCGCTTCACGGCGCAGGGGACGTTCCGGGGCCTGCCGGGCCAGTCGACGTTCGCCCTCAGGGCTACCTGGGCGGAAGCCAAGAGCGACGCCGATCTCGCCACGACGGCGCTCAACGGCGCGGCTCCGAACTTCGTCGTGCCGACGCTGGTGAACACCAATCACTTCACCGGCAAGAACCGCGACGACACGTTCACGGCCTCGCTGGCTTCGCACCCGCTGATGAACGTCGACACGCGCATCTACTACAACTACTACAAACGCAACAACGACTCGACCGACGTCGTCTATCCCGCCAATTCGGGAGTCGCTTGCGCCGGTGGTCCGTGCGAGGCGACGCTGCTCCACTTCACCAAGAACAACTTCGGCGTCGACGGATACTGGCGTTTCATGGCGAACAACCGCCTGGGCGCCGGATGGGACTGGGAGAAGCTGACCCACAACCGCGAGGACTACGACAACATCGAGAACAACCGGTTCTTCGTCGAATGGAAGAACACCTCGCTGCCGAACCTGAGCGGCCGCATCA
>DASTGE010000023.1:0-8593 GCA_035719405.1 Burkholderiaceae bacterium | reverse complement strand
GCTGCGGAACTTCCTTGGCGTTGCGCTCGATCTGGCGGTACAGGTTCTCGGTCTCCTTGATGAAGAAGCGTTGTTCTTCCCGGTGGAGATACCAGGCTGATTCCCGCAAGCGTTGCAATGCCTGAAGGAATTCGTCTGGTTTGCGCTGCGGCGCCGCAAGGAATTCGATCAGTTCGCTGTCAGACAGGCCGATTCGTCCGCCGACGGCACGTGACAGGCTGGACGACAGCAGCAAGGTCATGACCTGCTGCGCGGCATCGCTACCGAGTTCTGCATCAATATGCTCGGCGATCGCGTTACCTTTGTCGGCAATGTCGCGCGTGACCGCTGGCATCAACTTCGGCGTGATGCGCTCGATCTCGTCCTTGACCTGATCGTCATTGAGGTTGAGGTGCTGCGTGCCAACCAGATAGACATCGTCGGTTTCGCGCTCATCGACGCTCTTGAGCAGACGCGCGGTGAACTGCATCAGGCCTCGAGTCTGGCGGAAGCCTTCGTTTTCCTTGAACAGCGCGACGAGGTGTTTGAAGGAGGGGTGAAAGGGGTAGGTTTCCCTGACCTGCTCGGCGATCTGCTCGATGCTGCTGGCCACGATGTAGCCGCCGTCCTCAGCCTTCTTGATCTGCTGAGCGTACTCCTCGGCGATGTCCGCCACGACGCGCTCGTCCGGCACTTCGTCGATGAGGCGCTTCTTAAGGATTTCGTAGATCTCGTTGCCCGCCAGTTGCACGGGCGTGATGGTCATTGCTTGACGGCGGGTTTCCTGCTGCAGGTTGGAGATGGCATCGGCCAACGCCTTGGTCTGGGCCTTGTAGCTGCCGGAGAGGTTGGCGACCACAATGGCGCAGTTGGGCAATTCCAATGCAGCGCTCATCAGGCTGCTCAGGGTGTAGACGACCATATTGGCCAGCGTGCCCTGGCCGAAAGTTTGCGTGCTGGCGTTGTCGAGATAAGGCGGCAGCTCATCAAGAAGGATCAAAGTCGGCTTGTCGCCGATAATTTGCTTCCACTGGCGCTGATCGACAGCCTTCGGCCCGTTCGCCCAGTGCGGTTTGATGGCTTCTGCGGCATCGAGCTGAGTGGCGATCTCACCCCAGATGTAGTTGTCGGGACTGTTGCGACCGTTGAACGCCGCGACGCGCGCTTCGCCGAACTCAATGCGGGAAGCCAGATCGGCGGGCAAGATGTCGCTGCGCAGATGCGCATGCCGTGCGAGCAGACCAAGTGCGATCATCATGTGCGTCTTGCCGCCGCCCATCGCCTGCGTCAGTTCGAAGACAGCCTGGTCGGACTTGCCGGACAGGCGCAGCAGACCCTCACGGAAAAGCTGATCCATCCCGTGCGTGACGTAGTTGCGCGCGAAGAAATCGCGGCCATCACCCTCGTCCTTGATGAGTTCCGCAAGGTTCTCGATGCCCTGACTCATCCGGTAGTCCCGAATGATCGGGTTGAACCGGCAGGCCTGCTTAACGGTTTTGATCATGAGGGAGGCTCCCTGGTTGTTCTTTGCCTCGAGCGAGAGCGGAATCACAATGCAGCGCTGTTCGCAATAGCTGCGAACCCTCGATTGTGAACGTACTGCACCTTAAAGTATTGCACCGACTTCCCGCGGCCGGGAGGGTGTGGGTCTGGGGTGAAGCGGGAGAGAGCCATGGCCGTGGCACTGGCGGCTTGTGCCAAGGGCATCATCGGCCGCTTCGTACTGCTTCCTCTCCTGCTCTGCAGGAGAGGGCTGGGGTGAGGGCCAACGAGGCGCAATTGCCATCCGATGGCGCTTCGCGCTACCCCCCTCACCCAACCCTCTTCCCCCTGGCGGGTGTGTATGGACCAGGTGGCGAGGGAGCTTATGAGCACAGGCTTCGTCATGGGGTTCCTGGGCAGAGCCATATGCCGTTCACCCATTGCCTCGCGTCCCGTCGCCGGACCGGTTCCCGCTCCGCGATGCCGCGATGATCGGAATCGTGCGCGCCATCGTCGGCGCTGCGCGTTCGCCGCCCGCAAGCACGAGTCGCGCTTCGGCCAGCACGCGTTCTCCGGACATGGTCTCCAGGCAATCGCTGCGGCTTCCTTCGTGACGCTCGCATCCTGCGAGCGAGCAAGGCACGCAGGCCTGGTCGCCTTGCAGAAGCACGATGCGCCCGATGCGCTGCGCGTATCCGCTCGCCCGGTACGGCTGCATCGGTGGATGCCCCTGCGGCCAAGGTCCCCACAGCCGCGGGTCGATGGGACCGTAGGTCGCGATCACCGGCAGACCCACCGCCGCGGCGAGATGGGTCACCGAGGTATCAGGGCCAACGTACAGCGCCGCGCCTTGAAGCAATTGCACGAGCTGCCGGAAGTCGAGACGGCCCGATACGTCGAGCACCTGCGGCGAAGAGACGCTGCGCGCAAGCTCGGCCGATTGTTCGCGGTCGTCCGCAGACGGCCCGCCGGTGAGCACCACCTGCCAGTCGTCGTCGATGAGACCCTGCACCAGTGTGCGCTGATGGCGCAACGGCCAGCGCTTGTAGGCGACGCGGGAAGGCACATGCAGCACGACACAGCGCTCGCGCAACCGCGCTTGCACATCCTCGGGCAGCGGTGCCGGAGGCGGCGGGATGACATCCACGCGTTCAGGCGGTTCGGCCCACGGCGCGAGCAGACCGAACTTCTCGAGTGCGGCATGGCTGTGCTCGGCCTCGAATACGACGCGGTGTTGCAGCAGCAGCCGCTTCCACCATGAATAGACTTTGCCGGGAGAGACAAGCCCGCTGCGCACACGGCCTGCAATCAGGCCGTACAGGTGTGCACGGTCGCTGTACTGCGCGATCAGCGCGAGGTCGTATCGACGCCACAGCTGCACGATCAGCGGCAGCGACTGCAGCCAGCCCGAGCCGGCAGGCACCGCAATGAGGCGGTCGATCATCGGGTTGCCTTCGAGCATCCCCAGCGTGCCTTCGAAGCCGAGCACGTCGATGCGGGCGTCGGGCCATCGGCGATGGGCGGCGGCGATCAGCGGCGTGGTGAGCAGCACGTCGCCGATCAGCCTCGTGCAGATCACGATGATTTGCCGCACCGGGTCGATGCGAAGGCGCCGGGGCGGGGGCTCGGTATTCATGTTCAAACGATGCCGCGATAGCCGGTGTGGTCGTCCTCGACGATCAGGTGAAGCTGCCCGACATGCCGTCGCATCCACTGCCGCCGGCCGATCCATTCGACATGCTGGCCGATGCCGCGCACCTGCGCGCGCAGCCGCTTGAGCAGCAACCAGCTCCCGAGTCTTTCGGCACAGAACGCCCAGGAGCGCGCCTGGTATCCGGGACGTACGCCCGGATGCTTCTCAACGCAGCTCCGCACCACGCGCTCGATCGCCTCTATGCTTTCCAGCCAGAAGGTGGCCGGATACACACCCAGCTCAACTCCGCCGGGCTCGAACACATCCTCCCGGAAGAAGGCCAGTACCTCGCGGCGATCGAGCACGCCCAGGTCGACGGCCTCGGCGGTGAAGCGCAGCAGGTCCTCGATGTGATGATCGCGGGCGTATTCCTTGAGATAGCCGCGCCGATACCACGGCAGCCGTGTGAAGCACAACGGTGCGCTGATCAGGAATTGGGCATCGCCGGGCCACAACGCCTTGGCCAACTGCCCGTCCTGCAATGCCGACTTGTGGATGGCGTCCATGGAACGGTACTTTGGATCGCGACTGCCACCCATCGCTCCCGGGGAGACGAACTTGCGGTACTGGCATATGCCAATGCGTGTCGCGTCAGGCCGCTCGCGGCGCACGTAGTTTTTGAGTGCAAAGCTGCCCACGGTACCGCCGAGCACCGGGTGGTGAGGCTCCCACTCTGGCGCAAGGTCGCGCAGGTTCCAGGCACCTGGGCGCTGGGCCTGCCCGAGGCGGATCGTCATGACCCAGTCAGGGGGCTCGAGCCACAGCGGCACATGCGTGATGCAGGCGTAGACCAAGCCGGGATCGCGGATCACTGCCGCGCGCCTGTCGGTCATCTCACGCGCTTCAGGAAGCCTTCCGGCGCCACGCTGACCAGCAGTTTGTTGTCCATCTCGTGGTCGATCTCGAACTCAGGGTGCGATTTCAGGTATTCATGCACCGCCGTCTTCGGGTTGTTGCCGGGACCCCAGGGCCGGTCGGGAAACATCTCGGAAGGCATGTCCTCGATCACGGTGTCGAAGACGACGCAGTAGCTGCCGGGTGTCACGAGCGGCGCATATGCCTGTAATTCAGCCAGAACGTGGTCGTGCGTGTGATTGCTGTCGAGGAAGACCAGCACGCGCTCCCGCCCCGAGGATTCGCGGCGCACCTGCTCGACGATCTGTGGATCGATGCTCGACCCTTCGATCATCCGGATACGGCGGGACATGGGGTGTGCCTCGATCGCGCGCCGGTTGTGGGTGCGGATGTCGATGTCGATGCCGAGCACGTGCGCCTCGGCCGGTCCACCGCATGCCGCATTGAGCTCGAGCATCGACGCGGAGAACACGAGCGATCCGCCATGGGCGATGCCGGTCTCGATGATGAGTTCCGGCTGCACCGCCCAGATCAATTCCTGCAGGGCGACGATATCCTGAGGATACTGAATGATCGGACGGCCGAGCCACTCGAAGTGGTATGAGTACTTGCGTCGGTTCGCCAGGTTGATCCAGTCGCGCGACGCGGCCCGCAGACCGGCATCGTCGCCCATCGCTGCGATCTCCTCGCGGCCTTCCTGCTTGAACTTCTCGTATTCGCTGGGCATGTCGTTTCCTCGATTCGTCAATTTCGCATGCGTGCCGGGTTGCCGACAACGGTTGCACCGGCCGGCACGTCGCGGGTAACTACAGCCCCCGCTCCTATGGTGGCATCTTCTCCAATCGTGAGCCGCGGGAGCACCACCGCACCGGCCCCGACGAACACGCCGTCACCGATGGTGACCAGGCCGCAGAGCGTGGCCGCGGGCGCAAGATGAACCCCTCGGCCGACCACGCACTCGTGGTCGACGGACGCCTTATGGTTGACGATGCACGCCTCCCCGATTTGAGCATCGGCCGCGACGACGGCCTGCGCGAGCACCTGCGTGCCGGCACCGAGGCTCGCGGTCTTGCACACGCTCGCATCGCGATGGATCACCGCCGGCACCATGAGCCCGCGCGACGAGAACAGTGCCTGAATTGCCATTCGATCCCGCCCCCGTGCGCCTCCGATCGCCACCAGGCCGTTCATCTCGCGGAGGTCGCAATTCTGGTCGGCCCACCGCTGAAAGCCGGCTTCGCCGATAAAGAGCGGCACTGTGGGCAAGGCCGGTTCGGTTTGGCGGTTGTCGAACAGGGCGACGACACGGTCGCCTTGCAACGCGAGCAATGATGCAAGCACCTTTGCATGGCCTGCGCTGCCCCAGATCACGAAGCAGGAGTCAGCCACGCAGCAAGGCCTTGATGACGCTCGCGACGCGCATCTGCTCGTCGTCAGTCATGTCGTGAAAGCTCGGCAGATTGATCGCGCGCGAAGCGATGTCGGCGGCCACGGGAGCACCGGGGCCGCTGCCGAATGGCGGCAGGCCCGACAGCGGATGAAAGAACACCCGTGCATCAATGCCTTCGTCCGCATAGGCCGCCTGAAGCCGCTCGCGAGTGATGCCCGTCTCGGGCGAGAGAACTGCCGTGGGCATCCACGCTCCGTTCACCGTGCCGGCCGGCTCGGGGTTCAGGCTCACCTCGGGGCAGTCGGCCAGCAGTTCCCGATAGCGCGACAGCACGTCCCGCTTGCGCTCGATCAACTCGTCAACGCGCTCAAGCTGCGCGCAGCCGATCGCGGCTTGGACGTTCGACAGCTTGTACTTGTAGCCGACCACATCAGGCCAGAACTGAAGCTTTTGCGTTCGTGCACGACCGTGATTCGATAGCGTCAGCACTGACTCGTAGAGGCTGTCGTCGTCGGTGACGAACATGCCGCCCTCGCCAGTGGTGAGAGTTTTGGTGCCGTGAAACGAGAACGCGCCGAAACGGCCGAGGCTTCCGGCTCGACGACCGCGCCATTGCGAGCCGATCGCTTCGGCGGCGTCCTCGATGACCGGGATATTGAAGTGCTCGCCCAACTCAAGGAGCGAGTCGAGTTCGCACAGGTTGCCGTACAGATGCACCGCAATGATGGCCTTCGTGCGCGGCGTGATCGCCCGGGCAACATGGTCGGGGTCCAGGCACCAGCTGTCGGGTCGGATATCGACGAACACCGGCTTCGCACCCAAGTGAACGACAGGCGCGACGCTGGCGATCCAGTTGGTGTCGGCGAGGATGACCTCGTCGCCCGGCCCGATACCCAGCCCTGCAAGCCCCATGTGCAGCGCTCCGGTGCAGCTCGATGTGGCGATGGCATGCTTGACGCCGAGATGCCTGCGGAAGGCGGCCTCGAAGCGATGCAGGTAGTCGTAGCAGTGCTCGCCCCAGCCATGGCGCGTGGCGTCGGTCGCGTACTCGACCTCGCGTTCGGTGATCGAGGGCCTGGTGTAGGGGATGCGGGACTTCATGCAATCTCCAGCGACGGCACGGCCGTCACGAAGCGTGCGCCCCATTCGCGCGCGTAGGCCAGCTGCTGCAGCAGCTCGTCCTTGAGGTTCCAGGGCAGCAGCAGCACATAGTCGGGCCGTGCCGCCTTCAGCGCGTCTTCAGTCAGGATGGGTATACGGCTTCCCGGCATGTACTTGCCCTGCTTGGCAGGTGCACGGTCAACGACGAACGGCAGCAAGTCAGGACGCACGCCAGCGAAATTCAGCAGTGTGTTGCCCTTGGCCGCAGCGCCATACGCTCCAATCCTCTTGCCCGACCCGCGGATGTCGAGCAGGAAGCGAAGCAGGTCGTCCTTCACCCGTTCCGCCTTGGATTGGAAGCCCTGATACCAGGAGAGCGAAGTCATGCCCGCCTCGCGCTCACGTACCAGCATCGCCTCCACCGCCCGCCCGACCCGATGCGGCCCCGTGTCGGCGCGCTGCGCGAACACACGCAGGCTGCCGCCCTGCGTGGGCAGCTCCTGCACGTCGAACACCCGCAGCCCGTTGGCCTCGAACACGCGCTGTACCGTACTCAGCGAGAGGTACGAATAGTGTTCGTGGTAGGTGATGTCGAACTCATTGCCCATCACCATGCTCATGAGGTCGGGGAATTCGAAGGTGGCCACACCCTCAGGGCCGAGCAGCAGCGCAAAGCCCGAGACGAAGTCGTTGATGTCGGGCACATGCGCGAGGACGTTGTTGGCGACGATGAGGTCGGCTTGCCGTCCGGCCTCCACCAGCTCGCGGGCCAACTCGACGCCGAAGAAGCGCTCGATGATGTCGAGCCCGCGCTCACGGGCGACGCGCGCCGTGCTGCGCGTGGGCTCGACGCCGTAACAGGGAATGCCGGCCTCCTTCACATACTGCAGCAGACAGCCGTCATTGGCCGCGACCTCGGCGACGAGGCTGCCGGCCCCAAGGCCGAAGCGTTCACGCATCGCTTGCACGTAACGCTCGGAATGGGCCAGCCATGACGACGACATGGAGCTGAAGTAGGCATAGTCCTCGGTGAACAAGGCCTCCCGGCCGGCATGGTCCTCGGTCTGTACAAGCCAGCAGCGTTCGCAGACGAGCAGACGCAGGGGGTACCACGTCTCAGGCGCCCGCAGCGCAGCTGCGGTGAGGTAGGCGTTGGAAGGCGGCGCGCTGCCAAGGTCAAGGAAACTCGCGCGCAGCCCGGCCTGGCAATGTCGGCACTTCATGTCGAAACTCCAGAAAAGTCGTCGGGCAGCATCGGGAGCCCCTTGTCCCTTTCAGACATCACAGTGATCGGCAGGGGCCACGCGACCGCCACACAGGGGTCGAGCGGGTTGACTGCACCTTCGGCGCCGGGGGCGTAGTCCGCGGTGTGGAAGTAAAGCATCTGGGTGTCGTCGGCCAGCGTCTGGAAGCCGTGGGCACAACCGCGCGGGATCAGCATGGCCAGGCCGTTGGCGGGAGAAAGGCGTTGTGCATGCCACTGCAGGAAGGTCGGTGAACCTCGACGCAGGTCCAACGCCACGTCCCACACCTCGCCTCGCAGGCAGCTCACCAGCTTCATCTCCGCACCGGGCGGATGCTGGAAATGCAGTCCGCGCACCGTACCTCGGTGGGCGGTGACGCTGATGTTGACCTGCACGACCGCATCGGTCCAGCCTGCTTCGGCCAGCTCACTGCCGCAGAACACACGCTCGAAACTGCCGCGCTCATCGCCCAGGCGTTGCCGCTGCACGAGCTTCAATCCGGCGATCGGCGTATCGGTGACCGTGAAGCGCTTCATGCCTGCTCCTCCCAGGCCGAGATGTCGGCCTCGCACAGCGAGCGGGCATCGTTGCCATCGTCCGATCGGCGGTACCACGCCATCGTGCGCTCAACGGCCGTCGACAGGTTCCAGCGCGGAGCGACGCCCAGCATGTGCCGGGCCTTGACGATTTCCAGTGCGAGCCAGCCTGCCTCGTGCGGTCCCTCCGAGCCGTCGCCGGCCTGCCACTGGCCGGCGCCATATCCTGCCCGGGCCATCTCGACGACCTCTCGCACCGACGCGGCCTCCGATGTCCACGGGCCGAAGTTATATGCACCGGCCTTGGACGCAT
>DASTGE010000022.1:0-2505 GCA_035719405.1 Burkholderiaceae bacterium | reverse complement strand
GAGGCCTATCGGCTCTTCATTGGCCGGGCTGCGGATCCCGAGAAAAAGCTTGAAAGCATTCCTGGTGCAAAGCGCCTCGCGCATGCCTTGCGCGGTCTGTGGCAGCTGACGGTCTTTGACAACCCCTACGCGGACTGGGCGCTGGTGCGCCACGACCACAACATCGGCGAGGTTCTGAAGCAACTGGAGTCGCGTACGCGTGACGCGCAGCATTCGCTCGACAAGGTCCGCAGCAGGGGTCTGAATTACTCGGTGCTGCAGTCCGCCGAGCCGAAGGTGCTGGATCTGGGGTTCCGCTCGCCCTATGGCTACGCGGTCGCCGAGCTGGTGGTGACCTACGACTACTACGTGCGGGTGATGAAGACCCTGTGCCGCAAGAACCTCATCTCAGACAAGGAGGAGTACAGCGAGATCCGCGAGATCACGCGCACGATCCGCCGGCACATGCACGAGACGAATTACTTCGGGCGCTGGCTGACGACCAAGGAACTGATCAACCTGGCGCGCGCCGATTTTTTGCCAACTACATCGGACGACAGCCGCAAGCGGCAGGAGGCTGCGGCAGCGATCTTCGGGCCCGTGCCTTCGCAGATCTACGCCGGCACGCTCGCGCCACGCCATACCCGGCGGCGGCAGAACCTGAGCGGACCGGAGCAGAAGCTGCTGCAACAGGTGAGCGCGGAGCTGCAAGCTGGCGAGGCGGAATTGGAAGCTGAAGCACGCGGTGCGACCGAAGCTGCAGCAGGACTGCTGGTCTGAGCGTATGGATGTGGCAATTGCGGTTGAATCAAAGGGCGTGATGACAAAGGGCACGCTGATGAAAGGACTTCGAGTTCAGGCGCTGGCCCAAGCAGGCGCAGCAGCTCCGAGGGCTGTGTCAACAGGTCTTGGAACGTGTGCAGGGCTGTGTCAACAGGGTGGAGATACAAAGGGCTTTAAGGGTAGGGGGGCCGACCGTGCCGTGAATGACGCGCAGCGGCGCCTGGACGAAGTTCATGTCGCCATGGCCCAACTCGTCCAGGAGACCAAACACCTTGCCGTGCAATTGCACCTGAGGGTGATCGACCTGGCTTTGCATCGACGCCACGGCACGCAGCAGCATTCATTGCGCTGGCGGCGTCCCGGTTCTGGTGGCGCGCACGTCGCATGGAAACAGGTGCCCGATGTCTTGGTCGGTTGCTCGCCGCATGTGTGCGATCGCTACCTTGCCTTCACCGATCGAGCACGAGCGCTCAATGACGAGGAAAAGCGTGCGCGCGCCGAATTGCGCAGGGCACGGGCTGCGCGTGACATGCGGTACCCCGTCCGATAAATCAATTTCTTCAACCGCAACAAGCCATCAGGAGATCCCATGAATCACTTCCATTTCGAAGGCCGTCTGGCCAAGGCCCCTGCTGTCTCCGGCAGCAGCGACAGGGCCTACTGCAAGTTCACCCTGATCCGCAACGAGTACGCGGGCAAAGACGACGAGAGCGGCCAAACGTTCGAGCGCGAGGTGGCCATCCAGTTCACAGCCTTCCGCCGCAAGGCCGAGGCCATCGCCAAGCACTGCCGCAAGGGCGACCAGCTCCTGGTCACGGCGCGGGTCGAGAACAACAACTACGAGAAGGACGGTCAGCCGCATTACGGCCTCTCTTTTCTCGTCGAGGACTTCTCGTTCGGCGCACCGGGCGGGATCAAACGCGACGAGCTTGCGAGGCGTCGCGAGGAAGCGGCGGAGTCCTGACGACGGCCGAGCCGCAAGGAGTCATGAAGTTCATCAGCAAAGGGAGCGCGAACATGGAACAACGCAAACGACTGTGGTGGCCGCTCGCGGCGGCCTTCGGGATGCTGCTCACGGCGTGCGGAGCCTTGCAAGTCAGCGATGGTACCGGCACGACGCAGCCGCTGGACCAGTGGCTCGAAAGCTGGAAGCCGTCCAACGTGATGGCCCAGAAAGTGGCGGCCTCGGCTCAGGCGGCCAGCACGGCGCGCGCCGATGCGGACCCCTGGTCCGCCAGCAAAGGCTGCCGGGTGATGCCGGACTTCGCACTGGGGACCGATATCGACAGCGGCTACGCCCGGGCGATGCGGCGGTTTTCGTTCTACACGGAGGACCGGATGCAGAGGCTGTGGCAGCTCAACAATGACATCCCGGACGGCAACTTTCGCCATGAGCGCCAGCCCGGCGCCTACTACCACCTGGCGCAGAGCGTGAAGTATCCCGATGCCGGCACGCAACGCGCGATGTGGCTTGACCTGACGTTGACCAAGGACGGGGCACGCAATCTGGTGTCTGCCAAGTACTGCCTGATCGCCGAACCCGATCCCCACGCGCTGGCGCGGCATCAGGTCGTGCAGCGCTACATCGTCAACGCCCTCACCTCGGCGCAGTAGGACCCGTCGCATGGTTGAAAGTGTGGTGGCAGCCGCTGCTCCCGAAATCGTGCCCACGGTGATCGAGCTGACCCACAGCCTTGCTCCTGGCCGAGCGCAAGGGCATTCCTGCAGTGGCGTGAAGCCGGC
>DASTGE010000021.1:0-5579 GCA_035719405.1 Burkholderiaceae bacterium | reverse complement strand
ATCCCATGTCTCTCCGGTGACGGGATGACGGTATTTGGGCGGCAGGTCGGCGACAGGCTTTTCCACCTCCTGAAGGGGAGCGTCGAGTTCCTCCGGTGTGATGCGCCAGAACTCGACCATCTGCCGGATCATTCTCAGGGCCGCTTCACGTTCGGGGTTGTCGCTGTCCATGCCATGTCGTCGCTGGATTCGAGCAAGCATAGCGCCAAGGGCAGATCGGATGCCGCCCGCGCGGTGTGGCTCCCGCCATACAGTCCTTCCTGTGGTCCGCCACCTGCGCTATCGTCCTTTCCCGCACTGCTGCTCCAGCCTGGGGCGACGGGCGAAACCGAAACTGCCGAGGTGATCATGAAGTCAACTGCGTTCAGGATGCTCTGTCGTGTTCTCATCGTCTCGTTGTTCGCAATGTCGTTCCAGTCGGCCATGGCCGGCATGATCGGCACCGATCAGGCTGCCGGCCCGGGGACGACGCAGACGGAACGGGCTGCGCTCGTTTCACTGCTCAACCGCTCCGACATCGGCAATCAGCTGCAGGCGCACGGCGTGGACCCTGACGCAGCAAAGGCGCGGGTGGCATCAATGACGGACCAGGAAGTGCGCACACTGTCGGGCCAGATTGACGCCCTGCCCGCTGGCGCCAGTAACAGCGGCTGGTGGATCGCAGCCGTGATCATCATCGCTGCGGTGATCTGGTACGCGTACAAGTAAGTAAACCGGCAAAGGCTGAAACCTCAATTGCCGCAGACCCATCTGCATCTTCGAATCGCCCGTGTCATCGCGGGCGTCGTCATCGCGGGCGCATTCTGCGGCTGCGCGTTCGTTCTGCCGCAGGCCGAAGCGCTCCGAACGGAATGGCCGGCGGGCGTCCCGACGCAAGTCGAGCTCGACGCCGTGCCTTTCTTCCCCCAGGAGGATTATCAGTGTGGTCCTGCGGCGCTCGCCACGGTCCTGGGTTCCGACGGCTTGGCCATCACGCCGGAGGATCTCGTGCCGAAGGTCTACCTGCCGGACCGTCGCGGCAGCCTGCAGATCGAGATGATGGCAGCGCCTCGCACCTATGGCATGGTGTCGTGGCAGCTCGCACCTCGACTTGACGATCTGCTGCGCGAGGTGCAGGCCGGCAATCCGGTCATCGTGCTGCAGGACTATGGCGTATGGCCGCTGTCGTACTGGCACTACGCGGTGGTGGTCGGCTACGACCGGGAGACCGGACAGGTGGTGCTGAGGTCGGGCCAGAAGCGTCGACTGCAGATGCCTTTCCATGTGCTCGAATACACCTGGAAAGAGAGCCGCTACTGGGCGATGGTCGCCGTGCCGCCTGACCGCATTCCCGCCACTGCGACTGAAGCCTCATGGATCGAGGCGGTTCATGCAATGGAGCACGCAGGTCCGCGTGATGCCACGCGACGTGCTTACCAGACACTGCTGGCGCGGTGGCCCCAGAGTCTCGGCGGGGCCATCGGCCTGTCGAACATTTATTACGGAGACGGACGCCTGCGTGAGGCGGAAGAGGTGCTGCGTGGAGCGCTTCAGCACCATCCCAAGTCTCCGGTCGTTCTCAATAATCTCGCGCAGGTGCTTTCGGACTTGAATCGCCCTCGTGAAGCCCTGCCGCTCGTGGAGGAAGCAATTGCCCAAGGAGGCGCGTTCGAGGCGGAAGCTCGCGAGACACGGGCGCAGATCGTGAGAAAGCTGCCGCCCGCGATGCCTTGAGTCGGTATGGGGTGAACGGAACGCTTCCCGCTGCCCCGACCCCTCCCCTTGAGAGGGCGAGGGAGCTTTAAGTGCTCCCTGCCTTCCCGCGCCTGTCAGTTGACGATGTGGTCGTTGGCGATGGTCGCCGCCTTCAGCAGCGGCGCATTCGCCGCTTCGTCCTCTTCTTCCAACGGAAGCAGCTCGCGCAGCAATGCGCCAGACACCGTCTCGTCCTTCAACAGCGATGCCGCAAGTGCCTGCAGCACATGACGGTGGCTCGTCAGTACTTCACGACAGGATACCTGCGCCCGTTCCAGCAGGGCCTTGGCTTCCGCGAGAACACGCTCCTGGATATGAGGTCCGATCAGCAACTCTGGCACGCCTTGCAGGCTCAAGAGGCCGAACTCCTGTGAAAAGCCCATGGCGCTGACCATCTCGATCGCCAGCTCGGATGCCCGCTTCAAGTCATCGGAGGCACCGGAGGTCGTGTTGCCGAACACCATCAACTCGGCCTCCCGGCCCGCCAGCAGCATGCCGATGCGCGCGTTCAGCTCCTGCTCACCGTAAAGCGGCACCTCGTCGTGGCGCGTCACGAAGGTCACGCCAAGGGCTTGGCCGCGCGGCTCGATGCTGATCCGCTCTACCGTGCCGGCCTGCAGTACGTGTGCCACCAGCGCGTGCCCGCCCTCGTGAATCGCAATGCGGTGCCGATGCTCGGCGGTGATCATCGACTTGAGGCTCGACACTTCGCCGCCGAGCTGGTGGCTCTCCAGCGCGCGGTGCACGAACTCCTGCGTGACCCACTCGCTGCCCGACTCCGCAGCCAGCACGGTGGCACGATTGACGATGTTGGTGATGTCCGCGTGCGACAGGCCGCTGCTGGCCCGGCCGAGCGCCTCGGCGTCGACGCCCGCGGGCGCCACTTTCACGCGGTCGAGGCATAGCTCGAACAACTCGCGCCGGTCGTTCACATTCGGCAGGGTCACGCGTGCGACAAGATCGAAACGGCCTGGACGCTTCAGCGCTTCGTCGACGTTGCCCACGTGGTTCGTCGCGCCGATGACCACGATGTTGTCTGACGGCTGGAAGCCGTCCATCTCGACCAGCAGCTTGTTGATGATGCGGTTCTCTTCCGACTGACCGCCCTGCACCTTCGAGCCGTGGGCGCGCTTGCCGATGCCGTCGAACTCGTCGATGAAGACGATGCACGGCGCGTGCTTGCGGGCGGTGGCGAACAGCTCTTTCACCTTGGTGATGCCCGCGCCGTAGAACATGCTCGAGAAGTGCGAGCCGTCGACGGCGATGAAGTTCGCGCCGCACTCACCCGCCAGGGCGCGTGCGAGAAGAGTCTTGCCGGTACCCGGCGGCCCTTCCAGCAGCACACCCCGCGGTGGGCGCGCGCCCAAGGTCAGGTACTTCTGCGGGTTGCGCATGAAGGCCGTCACCTGCAGCAACGCGGACTTCGCTTCCGAGGCGCCGATCACGTCGTTGAAGTTCGTCTCCGGCTTTTCCGCAAGCTGCACCCTCGAACCGTTGCCGATGCCTCCGGTCTGGCGCATCAGGTAAACGCCGATCAACACCATCGCAAGCACGGTCAGGGCGCCCACGCCGCGCTCCATCACGGCGCTGGCGCTGGCCATGAGCTTCTCGCGCACGCTGCGCGGGTCAACGTCGATGCGCGTGAGCGCGAAGCCCTCGTCGCGGCTCAGCGATTCGAGCCTGCTGCGCAACCCGTCGGTCGCGGACAGCAGCTCGGTGCTGTAGCGTTCGCCACCTCGGGTGGTGACGAACACGCGCCTGCCGTCCACACCGATCGCGGCCACGTCATTGCGGGCCAGGGTACGTTCCAACTCGGAGACGTCTTTCGGGTAGGTCAGCCAGTCGTTGGGCGAGGCCTCGAATTGCAGCGCCAACGGCGTCTTGCCGATCGGGCGCGGGGTTTGGGTGCGGTACTCGAGCGTCACCGCTGCCGCCAGCACCGTCAGCAATGCAAGCGAGACAGTGAGATAACGGACCCAGCGGGGCCAGGAGGGAAAAGACTTCATCGCCATCCAACAGGAGCAGTCTGACTCGGCCGGCCGACCGCTTTGACGGTCAGACAGGGCGGATGTAACAACGACGGCAAGGCCCGGCTGTTCCGCGCATCGCAAACGATCTGTTACGAGGGCCGGGACGACGTAATGTCATGACTCCGACGAGTGCAGATTGTACCGATCGTTCGGTATAGTCGGGAGTCACGAGGGACATTACAGAGGGAAAAGATGAGTAAAACCGCGCTCGATCGGGATGCGCTGGTAAGCAAGCTGGTCGATGTTGTCTACGACTACGGCTACGACGGCACGACGCTGAGCGTCATTTCAGAGGCCACCGGGTTGGGCAAGGCCAGCCTGTATCACCACTTCCCGGGCGGTAAGGAGCAGATGGCGACTGAAGTGCTGGAGCGGTCGGACCGCTGGGGCGCTTTGCGCATCGGCGCCTTGCTGGCCAGCGAGGAGGCGCCCCATGACAAGCTGCGCGGAATCTTTGCCGCACTGGAGGAGGTTCACACCCGCGCGCACCAGCTGACGCTCATGAACGTCTTCACTTATGGTTCAGCCCGGCAGATCTTCGGCCCGCGCGTGGGTCAGCGCGTGCAGGCCGGGCTTGAGTCGCTTGCCGGGCTGCTCGAGGAATGCGGCATCGAAACCGGCGAGGCCCGCCGTCGGGCCATGGACGCCTACATCCGGATCGAGGGTGCGATGGTGCTTGCACGCACGCTCGACCGGCTGGAGGTGTTTCGGGATCTCGTGCGAAGGTTGCCGGATGAGTTGCTGAGGCCGTAAAGACTCGAGCCGCTTTACTCCCTCTCCCTCTGGAAGAGGGCTGGGGTGAGGGCCAGCGACGATGCAGTGTCGGTCCGATAACGGTCTGCGGTGCCCCCTCCCTCCACCCTCTCCCCTTTGGGGGTGGGAGTGTCAAGGGAGAGGGACAGACCTCACAGTCCCTCTTTCCGGACTCAGTTCAGCGGGACCTTCTTGCCTTCCTTGTACTCGTACAGCGTGATGGCAGGGTTCTTCAACTCGCCGTCCGGCTCGAACTGGATCTTCGCCGTCACGCCCTGGTAGCTGGTCTTGAACAGCTCGGGCATGTAGACCTTCGGGTCGGCCGACTTGGCGCGCACCATCGCGTCCACGAGCACCATTACTGCGTCATAGCAGTACGGCGAGTAGACCTGGAACTGATTGGGGTACTTCGCGTCGTAGCGGGCCTTCCATGCCTTGCCGCCGGGCATCTTGTCGAGCGACGCGCCGCCTTCGGCGCACACCACGTTGCCGAGGGTCTTTGCACCGCCGGACAGCTCGGCGAGCTTGGCGGTGCAGATGCCGTCGCCGCCAAAGAACTTCACGTTCGAAAGGCCCAGCTGCTCCATCTGGCGCAGCATCGGACCCGCCTGAGGGTCCATGCCGCCGTAGAACACCGCCTCCGGGCCCTTGCTCTTGATTGACGTCAGGATGGCCATGAAGTCGGTGGCCTTGTCGGTCGTGAACTGCTCGTCGACGATCTGCATGCCCTTGGCCTGCGCGGTCTTCTTGAACACTTCGGCCACACCCTGGCCATACGCGGTGCGGTCGTCGATCACGGCGACCTTCTTGAGCTTCAGATTGTTTGCGGCGTGAAGTGCCAGACCGGCACCGAGCGCGTTGTCATTGGCCAGCAGACGGAAGGTGGTCTTGAAGCCCTGCTGCGTCAGCTTGGGGTTGGTGGCCGAAGGCGTGACGTGCGGAATGCCGCAGTCGTTATAGATCTTGGAGGCGGGAATCGTGGTGCCAGAGTTGAGGTGCCCGACCACGCCATTGACCTTGGCGTCACACAGCTTCTGGGCCGCTGCAGTGCCTTGCTTCGGG
>DASTGE010000020.1:0-2893 GCA_035719405.1 Burkholderiaceae bacterium | reverse complement strand
CTTGCCGCCGTGGCCGATGAGCGTTGCACGGCCCTGCACGGCGTGCCGACAATGTTCATTGCCGAACTCGACCATTCGGATTTCGAACGCTTCGATTTGAGCACGCTGCGCACTGGCATCATGGCTGGCGCCCCTTGCCCCATCGAGACGATGAAGCGGGTCATCGCACGAATGCACATGGGGGAAGTGACGATCGCCTACGGCATGACGGAGACCAGCCCGGTGTCGTTCCAGAGCTCGACCGACGACCCCGTGGAGCGCCGGGTGTCGACCGTCGGCCGGATTCAACCGCATCTGGAAGCCAAGGTCGTCGCGGATGGCAAGGTGCTGCCGGTGGGTGAGCCGGGCGAGTTGTGGGTGCGCGGGTATTCCGTCATGCTCGGCTACTGGGGCGACGAGCAGCGCACGAAAGAGGCCATTGTCGATGGCTGGATGCGTACAGGCGATCTGGCGACGCTCGATGCCGAGGGCTATTGCAACATTGTTGGCCGTGTGAAGGACATGCTGATCCGCGGAGGCGAGAACATTTATCCGCGAGAGATAGAGGAGTTTCTCTATCGCCACCCGAAGGTCCAATCGGTGCAGGTGTTCGGGGTGCCTGATCCGAAGTACGGCGAGGAAGTGTGCGCCTGGATCGTGCTCAAGCCCGGCGAGCAGGCGAATGAGGACGAGATCCGGGACTTCTGCCGGGACCAGATCGCGCATTACAAGATTCCGCGCTACATCCGCTTCGTGTCGGAGATGCCGACCACCATTACTGGTAAGGCCCAGAAGTTCGTGATGCGCCAACGCATGCTCGACGAGCTGCATCTTACCCCGGCGAAAACCGCCTGATCCCAATTTGAAGGAGACGATAGATCAACCAGCTTCCCGGCCTGAGATTCGACCTGGGAGAGACGATCGAGATGCTGCGCGATACGGTGCGCAACTTTGCAGGGGACGAGATCGCGCCGCGTGCGGCCGATATCGACCGTGACAACCTGTTCCCCGCCGATCTGTGGAAGAAGCTCGGTGAACTCGGACTGCACGGGATGACCGTAAGCGAGGAATATGGGGGTGCGAATCTGGGCTATCTGGCACATATCGTCGCAATGGAGGAGGTATCGCGCGCGTCCGCTTCGGTGGGACTTTCTTACGGCGCGCATTCGAACCTTTGCGTCAATCAGATCCATCGCAACGGCAATGCCGCGCAGCGGGCGAAGTATCTGCCGAAGCTGGTGTCGGGCGAGCATGTCGGCGCGCTCGCGATGAGCGAGCCCAATGCAGGCTCCGACGTGGTGAGCATGAAGCTGCGCGCGGAACGGCGGGGCGATCGCTATGTGCTGAATGGCTCGAAAATGTGGATTACCAATGGCGGCGATGCCGACACGCTTGTTGTTTACGCGAAGACCGAGCCCGAGGCCGGCGCCAGCGGCATGACGGCCTTCATCATCGAAAAGGGCTTCAAGGGCCTGTCGTTCGGCAGCAAGCTCGACAAGCTCGGCATGCGCGGCTCCAACACGTATCCCGTGTTCTTCGAGGACTGCGAGGTGCCCGAGGAGAACATTCTCGGCGGCGAAGGCAAGGGCGTGAAGGTGCTGATGAGCGGGCTCGACTACGAGCGGGCGGTGCTGTCGGGTGGTCCGCTGGGCATCATGGCGGCGTGCATGGATGTCGTGCTGCCTTACGTTCACGATCGCAAGCAATTCGGGCAGAGCATCGGAGAGTTCCAGCTGATGCAGGGCAAGGTGGCGGATATGTACACGACCTGGCAGGCCTGCCGCGCTTATGTGTATGCGGTGGGGCAGGCCTGTGACCGCGGTGACCATGCGCGCACGCTTCGCAAAGACGCGGCAGGGGCGATTCTTTATTCGGCGGAAAAGGCCACATGGATGGCCGGGGAGGCGATTCAGGCGCTGGGCGGCAATGGCTACATCAACGAATACCCGACCGGACGGCTGTGGCGCGATGCCAAGCTTTACGAGATCGGCGCCGGCACGTCGGAGATTCGGCGGATGTTGATCGGACGTGAGCTGTTCTCCGAAACCATGTGAGACGATTGCCGTGCAAGTATTGAAGACCCAGATCGATCCCCGCTCGCCAGAGTTCATGGCCAATGCCGATGCGATGCGCACGGTGGTGGAGGACCTGCGCGCGAAGGCGGCCGAGGTGGAATTGGGGGGCGGTGCTTCGGCTCGGGACAAGCACACCGCGCGCGGCAAGCTGCTGCCGCGCGATCGCGTTGCGCAATTGCTGGATCCGGGCGCGCCATTCCTCGAAATCGGCCAACTCGCTGCCCTGGACATGTATGACGGCGATGCGCCGAGTGCCGGCATGATCACCGGCATTGGCCGCATCAACGGTGTGGACTGCATGGTGGTCGCCAACGACGCGACGGTCAAGGGCGGCACGTATTACCCGATGACGGTGAAGAAGCATCTGCGCGCACAGGAGATTGCGCAGCAGAACCATCTTCCGTGCATTTACCTTGTCGATTCGGGGGGTGCATTCCTGCCAAAGCAGGACGAAGTTTTCCCCGACCGGGACCATTTCGGCCGCATTTTCTACAACCAGGCCAACATGTCGGCCCTGGGCATCCCCCAGGTCGCCATCGTCATGGGCAGCTGCACGGCCGGCGGCGCCTACGTGCCGGCCATGTCGGACGAGACCATCATCGTGCGCAAGCAGGGCACGATCTTCCTCGGCGGCCCGCCGCTGGTGAAGGCCGCGACCGGCGAGGTGGTGTCGGCCGAGGATCTCGGCGGCGCCGACGTGCACACCCGGTTGTCCGGCGTCGCCGATCACTTCGCTGAGGACGACGAACACGCGCTCGAACTGCTGCGCGCCGCGATCGCCACGCTTCCGCAGCCGGAGCCGTGGCTGGTCGCCGAGGATCCGGCGCCGCCGGCGGAGG
>DASTGE010000019.1:0-3528 GCA_035719405.1 Burkholderiaceae bacterium | reverse complement strand
AGCGCGTAGTCGGCGGCGCTTTTGTACAAGTGGATCGCCGCGTCGCGCACCTTCCCGGCCAGTTCGCGCCCGATGGTTTGCGCGATCTGCTCGAAGCTCACGTTCTCGTCGTGCTCGCCCATGGCGGCCTTGGTGGCCGGCGTGAAGATGGGCTCGGGCAACTTGCTCGCGTTCTTCAGCCCCGCGGGCAGCTTGACGCCGCACACCGACTGGCTCTGCTGGTATTCGCTCCAACCGCTGCCAGCGAGGTAGCCGCGCACCACGGCCTCGATGGGCAGTCCCTTCAGGCGCTTCACGAGCATCGAGCGCCCGCGCACCTGTGACCGCTCTTCAGGTTTCACCACGCTCTCGGGGTCGTCGCCCGTGAGGTGGTTGGGGATGATGCCTTCCAGGTGCGCGAACCAGAACAGCGCCATCTGCGTCAGCAGCTCGCCCTTGCCGGGAATCGGCTCGCCCATCACCACGTCGAAGGCGCTCAGCCGGTCGCTGGCGATCATCAGGATTCGGTCGCTGCCGACGGCGTAGTTGTCGCGCACCTTGCCGCGTGCGAGCAAAGGCAAGGAGGCAATGGACGAGGTGAGCAGGGCGTTTGACATGGAGATGTGAATGCCGCCTGTGCGGCGGTGCTGCGGGCCATCGGAGGGTTCCGCGATTGTAGTGACGGCCCCTGCCCTACACCGGCGGAACGTTTGTAGTCAAACCCTCCAAATGGGTGGTGTAGGCAGTGATGGATGTCACGCCAATCGGCATAGGGGGCCCCCACATAGGAAGCACCCCTGCCACACCACCCGGCATGCGGGTCCGCACCGGGCGGTTCGAGCGCTTGAGGTCATGAGAGCCTGGGTACGCCCAGTCGGTCGAAGTAAGCGATGGTCAGCACCGTCTTGAGCAGGCGGTCGCTGTTGCACCACCAACGGCGGCTGTTGGCCGCCACCCGTCGTGCAACCGTTTCGCCCGCACCAAGCGCCTTGAGTTCGCGGTACATCACTGCCGGCCGCTTCCAGTGCTTGAGCTGGATGGCTCGCAGGCGATGACGCAGCCACTCGTCCAGCTCGCGCCAGATCTTGGGCGTTTGTGCCAGCCCGAAGTACGCTTTCCATCCCAGCAGGTACGGCCGCAACCGCTGCACCACTTGCTCCATGCTGCGCCCGCCCGAGCGGCATGTGAGTTGCCGGATGCGGGCCTTGAAGGTGTCCACGGCCTTGTGGGCTGCAGCACATTTGACTTCACGGCCCTTGGCCTGCCACAACTCGTAGCCCAGGAACTTGCGCCCTAAGGCACTGCCTACCGCGCTCTTGGCCTCGTTGACCTGAAGCTTGAGCCCGGCGTACAGCGTCCTGAGCAGCACCATCACCCGCTGCCCGGCCTTCATGCTGCCCACATAGACGTTGCAGTCGTCGGCATAGCGCGCGAAGCAGTAGCCTCGCACCTCCAGTGCCTTGTCCACCTCGTCGAGCAGCACGTTGGCCAGCAGCGGCGACAGCGGCCCACCCTGCGGCGTACCCATGTGGCGCTCGACCACCACCCCGCCATCCATGATCCCGGCGTTCAGGTACGCCCGCACGAGCCGGATCACTCCAGCATCGCCGATGCGCTTGCCCAGCCGCTCCATCAGGATGTCGTGGTTGACCCGGTCGAAGAATTTCGCCAGGTCCACGTCCACCACCACGCGCTTGCCCGACTGCACGTACGCCCGCGCGGCCTTCACCGCATCGTGTGCCCGTCGTCCCGGACGGAACCCGTGGCTGTGCTCGCTGAAGGTGGGGTCGATCAGAGGTTGCAGCACTTGCAGCAGTGCCTGCTGGATCAGCCGATCCATCACCGTCGGGATGCCCAGCTCGCGCTGGCCCCCGTCCGGCTTGGCGATCATCACCCTTCGCACCGGCGCAGGCCGGTATCGCCCCGCGAGCAACGCCTGGCGGACCTGCGGCCACGTCGTCTGCAGCATCAGCGCCGTCTGCTCGATGTCGAGCCCGTCCACCCCTGCCGCACCCTTGTTGGCCTTGACCCGCTTCCACGCCGCCTGCAAGTTCTCTCTCGTCAGCGCCGCCTCCAGCAGGGTCCCAGCCCCCACCTTCGGCGTTGCCGACCCTGTGCCCCGGTGCTCACGCGGCGGGCCGCAGGCTTCGTCGCTGGCAAGATCACTCGCGGCTTCACCGCGCGCTTGCGCTCGCCCGCCCGGATCGCTCCGGCATCTGACGCATGGCCTTTGACATCCGCGTGTCCTCGGTCACTCACTCTCGTTCGGCCCTTCGTCCTTTTGGTCCTGCCTCATCGGCCCCCGACTCGAACTACTACGGCCTTTGCTGACTTCTCGCGCCGGCACAGCCGTCGCCCTTTCAGGCGCAAGGCGAGATCTCCCCGGGTAAGAACGCACTCCTTCGCTGCACATCCGCCGGATCTACGCCCCCTCGCCTTGATCACGAGAGCTTCGCGGTTTCATGCCCGCTCGCCCTGCTCGGCAACGCCTTCTATCCGGTTCTTGTTCATCGGCTCGCAGCTTCGCTCCACGCTTCCTCCCCACACTCGGTCGCCCTCATGCAGTTGCGTTTCGCTTCGCTCGCTGTGATCAACTTGCGGCGGGACTTGCACCCGCAAGAGTGCGCCCGTGCCGGGCGCACATGAAAAAGGCGCCCCGCAGGACGCCTTTGCCCATGAGCAGGGGCCGGGTCAGGCCGTGACCTGCTGCGCCAGCTCGCCGCGGCTGTAGCGCGCGGCGTAGACCGCGAGCGTCTCCGGCTTGATCTTGCCGGCCTGCCCTTCGCAGTTGAATTCCACGTAGCGCTGGCGGCAGATCTTCTTGGCCGCCTCGCGCGCGGGCTTGAGGTATTCGCGCGGGTCGAACTTCTCCGGGTTCTCGGCGAAGAACTTGCGGATGGCGCCGGTCATCGCGAGGCGGATGTCGGTGTCGATGTTGATCTTGCGCACGCCGTGCTTGATGGCTTCCTGGATCTCGCTCACCGGCACGCCGTAGGTTTCCTTCATGTTGCCGCCGTACTTGCGGATCTCTTCGAGCAGGTCCTGCGGCACGCTGGACGAGCCGTGCATCACGAGGTGCGTGTTCGGGATGCGCTTGTGGATTTCCTTGATGCGGTCGATCGCGAGGATGTCGCCGGTCGGCTTGCGGCTGAACTTGTAGGCGCCGTGGCTGGTGCCGATCGCGATCGCCAGCGCGTCGAGCTGCGTGCGCTTGACGAAGTCGGCCGCCTGCTCGGGGTCGGTCAGCAGCTGATCCATCGTCATCGTCGCTTCGGTGCCGTGGCCGTCTTCCTTGTCGCCGCGCATCGTTTCCAGCGAGCCGAGGCAGCCGAGCTCGCCCTCGACCGTCACGCCGACCTGGTGCGCCAGCTCGACCACCCTCTTCGTCACGTCGACGTTGTAGTCGTAGCTGGCGATGGTCTTGCCGTCGGCCTGCAGCGAGCCGTCCATCATCACCGAGCTGAAGCCCAGGCCGATCGCCCCCTTGCAGACCTCGGGGTTCTGGCCGTGGTCCTGGTGCATCACCAGCGGGATGTTCGGGTACTGCTC
>DASTGE010000018.1:0-10776 GCA_035719405.1 Burkholderiaceae bacterium | reverse complement strand
TGGCGCAGCCGCAGCAGGTACGGCAGCCCGCGCTCCTCGCAGATGTCGATGATGTCCTGGTTGCCGTAGCCGCAATCGCCTCGCACCAGAGCCGGCTTGTGCTCGCCCAGTTCGTCCAGCAGCCGCTTCAGCGGCGCCTTCGCGTGGCCCGAGGTGTGTTGCTTGCCCGAAGTCAGCACGGCATCGAGCACCAGGCGTAGGTTGCCGATCAGAAGGCCAACGAAGTTGCCCTGCAAAAGGACTACCAGGAAGAATTGCTGGAGATCCAGGCCACATTGCAGCAAGCGCAGGCCCTGGCTGCAGCGTCCAACGTCGTGATCGACCTGGTTCATGCCGGCCATCTCGATGAGGCCGAACAAGCCGCCCGAGATCTGCTGGTTTACTACCCCGAGGTGCATGACGGCTACGATCGGCTCGGCATGGTTCACGAGGCCCGCGGCCAGTTCCGTGAGGCCGCCGACTGCTACCGCAAAGTGATCGTATCGAGCCACGAATGCGTAAACGACGACCCAAGCCCTTCCCGTGGCTATAGGGGCTAAAGGTTCCACGCCCTCACGCTCGCCAGCAAGTCCGAAAGCACGGACACGACTGGCAGCCAAAGTAAGTGCCATTCGGATACAGTCGAGCTTCACTCGCTCACGGTCAGCAATTGCAGAAGCTACCGCTGCGGCTCTGGTTCTGTCTTGATGGTCGAAGTCGACGCAGACTCCCCATGCCCGGAGTCCCCCCTGAAGTGCTGGAGGAAAGCGTCCCCGTAGTCGACAAGCACCTGGGCCTCGTCCTGATCGCTGTCAAACAGGTTGTCCAGCGCGACCATCGCGACCAAGCTTTCGCGAGCAGGCTTGCCTTGCCTGTCGGAAAACCCGGCCGAAAAATCGACGAAGATCGCATTGATGCGTTTGGTATCGTAAGCGGCCTCACCCCCATCCGCCTTCAGCGCCGTGTTGGCGAAGGCCACGCTGTTCGCCGCTCCCTTTCCGGAATAGGTTACCGGACGGCGGCCGACAAACGTATCGATTGCGTAGAGCTCGTAGTCAGGATGGTCTGAGGTCGTGCGTGCCAGATCATCGTCGTTGCTGATCAACGCACCCATGTAAAAGCCGAGAATGCGGCCATTGGACAGGGTCGGAATCTCAGACTCCACCTCGGGACGCTGGACGAACAGGCCATACTGCCCGATCAGGACCTGCTCGTGGGGCAGCACATCCTCCTTTCGAAGCAAGCGCGGCTGGCAGCGTGCAGGACCGGGCCTCTCCTGAATCAGCCGCTCCAGTTCATCCATTGCATCTTTTTCCAGCCGCTGGATCAAGGCCGGAAGGCCACGCGGATCGATTCGCAGCCGCGTGTCCGTCTTCACCAATTCACGGATGTATCTGGTAAACCCGCTGCCCAGACGGATGTCCCTGATCCGCACATTCGGGTCGCACTTGCCGTCGGGCCCGGCATAACGGGGATGGACCCTGCGCAGCGGATCGGCCGGATCCCGCAACGGAAACTTGTGATCGTTCTCGGACATCGGGGCCGGCCGATGGCGCACCACCGTCGCGTCGTTGGGATTCAAATGCAAACGCCATTCCGCAATGTCAGAGGACAAGTCGCACAATTCCAGTTCCCGATAGAAGGCGGTGCGCGCCTGGTCCAGCATTTCGGCCTCCACATAAACGGGCGGTGGCGCAGCCGACGCAGCCTGCTTGATACCGGAGGGCTCCTGCTTCATCGCATCGCCGGGCACCACCTCGATGTCATCCACTTCATCGACAGCCAATGCCTGCACGGCGCCAGCGTCACCCGGCGACACGGGGACAGCCTCCCGCGCTGTACGAACGCGACGTGGCACCTGTGCCAGGTCGAAGTTCCAAGGGATCGGGCGGATCGCGCGAGCGGCCCCGGCCGCGCGAGAACCGGCCCCTCCCGGAATCCGCAACCCTTGCTCGCCGTCGCTGATTCGCTTCAACGCCAAAATGCAACGGGCCTTGTTCCTGGGCTGCTCCAACTTCTCCAGCAGCAGCTCGCGCGTCAATTTGCTGCGCGGCTCCTCAGGCATCTCAAGCCACCCCGTCAGCCCTCCGTGTCCATGCAGCAGCAGCTCGCTGCTGAAGCGAACGAGTTCCGGGTAGGTGGTGCCGATCTCCACCCTCTTGATCAGGGCAAGCTCACGCGGCGGTAGCGTCCAGCGCAACCGCCCCGAATCCCGCAGCGCCGGAAGAGAGGTCGAGGCCCCGGCCCGTTTCGCCTTGCGCTCCTTGGCCGGAATGTGGCGAAGCAGCTTCAGCGCCAACTTCACTCCCCTCGCCTCTTCCTGATCGTAGACCGCGTCGCCGAGGGTCGAGAGAAAGCGGACAACCTCCTCGTGTTCGTCCTGCTCCTTGTCGCCTTTCAAATCCTTGGTCCGTTTGAGGAAGGCCCGGAGGTTGTCGGCTTTGCTCGCATCCGCCAGCGCCCTTGCAAACTTGCGCAGCCCTCTCGTCGCGGCCGCTTGCGCGGTCGGCGCAACGCCCAAAGTCTTGAGCATGCGTACCAGCACCGGGTCGACGAGCGCGTCATCCTGCAACCGATTGCGGTGCCAGACGGTCGCTTCCTCCGCCGACAGCGGTAGGTGCCGATCAGGTGCAGGAGCGGCAAGATCCGGGCTGAGGCGCGAAGCCGCCGCCACGTGACGCGCGGTGCGCTGCCTGCGAACGGCCTGAGCCGATGCCCGTGTCGTCTCTGTTGCGCCAGACGACCCCTCGTCAGCGCGAGTCCGCTTTCCTGTCGCGCCGCCGCCATCCCCTTGGGCTCCGTGAGCGGCCTTCGATTCCAGCAGCAGCTTCAACACGGGCCGGATCTGGCCTCGCATCCCGGCCTTCAGTTCCGACGTCATGACCTCTTCCAGCAGCCGCTTGGCCTCGAAGTGGCGTTCGTCGCTGGCCATCGAAATCCACTCCGAGAGTCCGCCAACTCTCTTTTCCAGCAACGCGACCGCAAAGTCCTTCGCGGCGCGTCTAGCGTTGCTACTGGTGTCGAGTCGTTCGATCAATGCGATATCTTGGGGCGGCAACAAGTCGATTCCCGCTGTACCGGACGGACCCTGATCGGCGGGCCTGTCGTCCATCACGGGCAGGTATTGATCCGCCAAATGCCGCAGTTCGCGAAGCGCCTGCGAAAGCCTGTGTCCTTCGGTCGCCGGCCTCGCGAATCTGGCGACGAAGGCGCTCACTTGCTGAGTCGCCTTGACGCTCTCTTCGTCGTCCTGGCTGCTGAACCCATTCAGAAAGGCTCTCAGTGTGGCGTTCGAATCGTCTGCCAAAAGGCGCTTGATGAGGCCGCGCATCAAGCGAACGCCCGACTTCACCTGGTGTACGGCCAGGGAAGAACGTTGCGGAAAGACCTCCTCAATCAGGCGCGCATCGTCCTTCCGGTTCTGGAACCATTGCACCGCTTCCGCTGCCGTCATCGCGGGCGCAAGAGGCTGCACCTCAAGCCTGTCCGAATGAGCTTCGCCAGGCCCCCGGTGAGGCTCGTCCACCGCCATCGGCTCCAGGCCGAAGTCCTTGGTGTACCGCACGGTTCCTTGAACCCGCACTCTCAATCCCGGCGCAACGCCAGCGGCTGTCTGGAGCTTGTCTACCGCCGACAGAACCCGGCTTCGCGTATTTTCAAACTCCTCCTTGAGCAGCCTCTGCGCCAGACTCTCCCTGCCGTCTTTGTACATCGCAAGCCAGCCCGTCAGTCCGCCGTGGCCATCCAGCAGAAGCTTCGTGCTGAAAAATACGAGCTCCGGGTAGCACGCCCCGTGCAATTCCACGCTGTCGATCAAATCACGCTCTCTGCCCGGCAGCAGCGGCCGCAACCTCTTGCTTTCGAGCAGCGCTGGATGATCAACGGCGGCCTGCGTGAAATCCACCTCCCCGCCTTTGAGAAACGAGTCGAGCAGGAAGTTCAACGAAGATTCCAAGGCCTTCGCTTCACGCACCCTGGGCCGCGCGCCGCTCTCCAAGCGATGCAGATAGGCGTCGAGCTCGTCACGGGCATTCCGTGCTTCGTCGGTCGCCGGACTTCTGTTTCGTCCGGCTGTCGAAAGGCGCAAGCGCGACAGAAAGCTTGTCAGGCTGTCATTCCTGTCCTTCAGCGTGAGGGCCTTGGAAAAATTGCGCAACGCCATCCGAATGCGCGCGGCATAAGAGACTTCCAGCGCGTCGTCCATGGTGGCCACCACATGGTCGATCAGCGCTTCCTCCTCCAGCCGCTTCAGGAGCCAGGTCCGGCCCTCGTCACGCGATCGCATCGATTCCGCCTGGCCTGCATCCTGCTGATGGCTGGCTTGGTCCGGCGTCGCGCGAGGCGCTGACAACGCCGCGACAGTCTCCCTGCTTTCTGGCCCCGATCGGCGACTTGACTCGCCTTCTTGCCCTCCGCGAGACGATGCCGAGCGCGGTCTCAACCCTGCCAACTGCGCATCAACCTCCATCGAGGTCGGTTGGAGCGTGTCACGTCGTTCGTCCGGCTCATGGGCGAGATCGTTCAAGGAACGATAACGTTGAGGCCGATTGATTCTTTCCATGCTTTTATAGCAACCTGTCTGGTGGGAGTCCTGAAGCTTCGAGTCGGTCCGCATTCGTCCGGCGGTATTCAACTCGCGATATCCGACTCCGGATCCGGTTTGATGGCGCGGGGCGACGAGGCGTTCTCCGTCCCTGACTCCCCGGAAAAGTGCTCCAGGAAGGCATCCCCATAGTCGACAAGCACCTGCACTTCGTCCCGGTTGTCGTCGAACAGGTTGTCCAGGGCCACCATTGCAACAACGCTTTCGCGAGAAGGTTTGCCCTGGTGGTCGAACAACCCCACCGAAAATTCGATGAAGACGGCATTGATTCGCCCGGTGTCATACGCAGCCTCCGGCACACCGGCTTTCAAAGCGGTGTTGGCGAACGCCAGGCTGTTCGTCGCCCCCTTTCCGGAGTAGGTTATGCGCCCACGCGGAGCATTCGCATCAATTGCATAATGTTCGTAATCGGGATGGTCCGACACGGTACGCGCAAGCGCCTCGTCGTTGTCAACGAGCGCTCCCATATAAAAGCCAAGAATGCGCCCATTGGAGAAGGTTGGAAGCTCGGATTCGAGCGAAGGCCGTGGCACGAACAATCCGTACTGCCCTACCAGACTCTGCTCATGGGCCATCACGTCTGTCTTTTGTAGCAGCCGCGGCTTGGAGCGTGCAGGTGCGGACCTCTCGTGGATCAGCCGATCCAACTCAAGCCGCGCGTCCTCCTCCAGTCGCCCGAACAAGCTGGGAAGCTCGCCAGGATCGACCCGCAGGCGTGCGTCCGTCTTTGCCAATTGACGAAAATAGCCACGGAAACCCTGGGCGAGCCGAACGTTCCGGATTCGTACCTTCGGATCGCATTTTCCATCCGGCCCTGCATAGCGGGGATGTACCCGCCCCAGAGGATCGGCCGGGTCACGCAAGGGAAACTTGTGATCGTTCTCGCTTATTGGGGCGGGACGGTGGCGCACCATGGTGGCATCCTTCGGGTTCAGATGCAGGCGCCATTCCGCGAGATCCCCGCATAGGTCGCACAGCTCGACTTCACGATAGAAGGCCGTGCGCCCCTGGTCGAGATCGGTTTCCACATAAATCGGCCCACGCGCCTGCGGCAAATGAGCATCGGGAAACTCCTCCTTTACCGCGGTATTCAGAGCCTGAGCCTCGTCCGGCACGGCCTGCACACGCTCCACATCGTCCCCGCGGCGGTCGACGACAGCCTCTCGACGTGTGCGGAGGCGGCGAGGCACCCGAGCCATGTCCAAGTCCCAACGCAACCCATCATTTATTCCCGCGGCGGGTTGTGCGGAGTCAATCGCAACGCCCGCCAATGTCCCTTCTCCACGTTGCCGCTTCTGCCGGGTCGCAATCGCCGTCGAACTCGAAGCGCCAATATTGCGGCTGATCGTGCAACTCCGACAAACGCCCCTCATCTCTTGCAGCTGACGCAGCGCCACGAAAAGCATCCCCCTCGCCGCAACCCTCACGGAAGGATCGGACAAGAATGACTCCACGAGGTTCTTGGCCTCAGCCTTCTCCTGAGGCGGTGCGTCCTGACGCTGCATCCACAGCCACTCCGACAATCCCCCGATGCCTCTGTCCAACAGCGCGATCGCGAACCGTGTCGCCGCCGACGTATGCGATAGATTGACCGGCTTGCCGCGCTCCGTGCGGCGTCGCGCAGCGTCATCCAGCAGAGTCATCAGCACCTTGTCATCCGGCGGAAGCAAATCGCGCGGTAACGTTCCCGATCGGCTGAACAGGTCGACTGGCATGTCTTCAAGTCCCGGGTCGACGATCCCGTGCTTCAAAGCCATCATTGTTTCAGTCACCCGTTGGGGCCCCCAACTGTTGTCGCTGAAAAATCTCAGCTCGTGCGCGATATCCTCGATTGAGTCGTCGCTGCCGAGGCGATGCAGAAAATCTCTCAATGTGGCACCAGGATCTCGTTCCAGAAGCTTCTTCATGAAGCGGCGCAACATTCGAGCGCCCGACTCGGAATCACCCTCGAGACGCCCGACGTAACCCCCATCGATCAAGATGGCATCGTCCTTGCGGTTCTGGAACCATTGCACGGCTTCGGCCCGAGACATGGTCCTTTGGACGCGGCTCGCCCCCAGAAGTTGACTTGACTGGGTGTTCCGCGCCACACCGACGTTGTCGTTACTGCTGTCCGCGTCAACGCCGAGCGCCGCAACGTATGAATTCGTCCCCTGTATCCGGATTCGCAATCCCGGGTCGACGCCCGCAATCCCCTGCAGCGTATCGATCGCGGCCAACCCACCGGGGCCAGGCGCCCGCAACTTCTCCACCAGCAGCTTGCGCGCGAGGTCCTCGCGCCCGTCCTTGTACATCGCAAGCCATCCCTGCAGCCCTCCGTGTCCCTCCAGCAGGAGTGTGCTGCTGAAGCGAACGAGGGCGGGATACGTATGGGAACGTTCCACCCTTTCTATCAAGCTCAGTTCCTGGCGGGGCAGCGCCTTGCGCAGCCTCACCGGATCGACCGATGTCGAAGGAGGTGTCAGGGCGCTGGCCCGCTTCGCCTCCCGCTCCTCGACGGGCATGTCGCGAAGGGTCTTGAGCGCCAGCTTGAATCTACTGACCTCCGCACGGCCATAGGTGTCGCCATCCCGCCCCACGAGAAAACGTGAAACCTCGTCGACGGCGCCCTGCTCTACATCGCCTTGCATCTCCTGTATGCGCGTCAGGAAGGCGTTCAAGCTGTCGGCCTTGTCGGCGTCCGCCAAGGCATTTGCAAACCTGCGCAACCCCCTGCCCGCATACCCGCGAGCGGTCGGGGAGACTCCCAACACCTTGAGTCTTTCACTCAGCACTTGGTCGATCAGTGCGTCGTCTTCAAGCCGATTCCGGTGCCAGGTTGCCGCCTCGTCGAATGACATCGTCTCTTCGGGAACCGGTGCCATAGCCGCAAAACCCCATTTTCCCCGCGACGCCGGATCAGGATTGCGCGCGCTGCGTGCCCGGCGGGATACCCTGGAAACATCTGTCAACGTCTCCCCGCCGTCGTCCGGCTTCTCCTCGCTACGCGCCCGCTTTCGTGTGTCGCTTCGATGCTCCATCTCCGTGGGGCCCGCTGACGTGGTTCCCGCCCGCAGTTCATTCGTTGCGGTGAGGATGAAGTCTCTGACCCTCCGGGTCAGCCCCGACGCCACATACTCCTGCAGCAGCGTCTCGGCTTCCTCGTAGCGACCGCCACGGGTCATCGAAATCCATTCCGACAGCCCACCGATCCCCTTTTCGAGCAACGCGACCGCGAAATTGATGGCAGCGGACTTGCGGCCCAAATTGCCTTGCATCGAAGAGACGAGCGCGCGATCGTCTGGAGGGAGCACATAGACTGCCGGCGTCCCGGCCTTCTGCAACACGGAGAACTCATCGTTCAGGACTTCGGGGTGTCCAGCCTCCAACACTCGAAGCTCGTCAAGCGCACGAAAAAGAGCTCTCTCGGCAAGCTCCGGCCTCTTGGAATGAGTGCCAGCGACGGCGCTGACCAGCTCCCGCGCTTTCCGGCACTCTTCATCGTCTTCGCTGCTGAAGCGCTCGACGAACTCTTTCAACGTAGCCCCCGAATCCTCTTCCAGAAGCCTCCTCATCAGGGCGCGCATCATCCGAGTACGGTCTCTTACCTGATCGGCGCTGCCGGACGAATATCGGGCGTAAATGGCATCGATCCGGCGCGCATCATCCTTTCGATTCTTGAACCACTGCAACGCTTCGGGGGGCGTCATGGCGGGCTCCGGAGGAGCGGCTTGCCGTCCGCTCGGCTCCGCTTCCCCGGGCCTTGAAGCGCTCGGGCCCAACCCTCGGGGCCCCTCGCCCGTCACCTCGTGGCGCTGGCAACGTACCCTCAATTTCGGCATGACGCCAGCGGCCGTCTGAAGCTTCTCGATCGGTGGCAGCAGCTTGCGTCCCGATAACGCCAGCCGTTGCTCAAGCAGTTCGCGCGCCAAACCTGCGCGGCCGTCCTTGTGCATCGCAAGCCAGCCGGTCAGACCGCCGTGACCGTCTCGCAGAAGCGCACAGCTCATCAAGACAAGCTCTGGATGGGTCGTTCTGGTTTCCACGCTTCTTATCAGCTCAAGCTCGTGCGAGGGCAGGAGCTTGCGCAACCTCGAGGCATCGAGCAGCAGGCGCTGCGCCTCCTCACCCTGCGTGAGATCCGCGTTCCCCTCTTGCTTCAACGATTCGAGCAGGAACTCCAGGGACGACTGCAGAGTCAAGGCCGCCCGCCGTTGCTGTTTCCCGCCACCCTTCAGATGCTGGAGCCAGCCATCGAGCTGGGTCTCGGCATCCGGCTCGTCGTGGGGCGCGGGCCCCTTCTCTCTGCCCTTCGCAAGCTCCCATCGTGTCAGAAATGACTTCAGACTGTCACCCTGCTCCTTCTCAAGGAGCACTTTGACGAACGCGCGCAACACCGTCACATAATGGCCCTGCGTGCTGGGCGCCGCAACAGACACCCCGTCCATGGTTGTCAAGACGCGGCGGATCAGAGCTTCTTCCTCCAGCCGGTTGCAAAGCCAATTCCGTGATTCCTCCGGCGATGGCGTTATTGCAGACGGCCCGCTTTCCTGGTCACGATGCTGACTTGCCGGCTCGTGAGATTCCTCTTCACAAGCGATGTCTGTCTGGGCCGAGGGCAAAACCGACGATCGGACCCGATGCCCTGTTTCAAGGTTTCCCTGACTCCGCGAGGGAGATTCACCGGAAGGCGTCAGACGCGGGCGCAACCCGTCTAAGCGCTCATCGCCTTGTTGCGCCGAGTGCCGCAATTGTCCGCGCGCGTCTGGAGCCTGCACTGCCATCTCCGCTTGCGGGCGCCGTATCGAGTCATCAATTCGCTTCATCTTTTGGGGAAAATTTCGTTGAGCAGAGCGAGGCCGACAAGTGCGAGCAGCACGCGCAGGACTTGGCTTTGCGGCCAAATCCTATTCCAGGCTATTGCTTGACCGGCGCGAGCCTGCGAAACCTTCCCGCCAAAGACGAAGGCATCGCGACAGTGCCGCGAAGGCGTTCTCACGTATGGACGCGGACGACTGGCGTTGCTGCTCTTGCCCTGGTTCTGCCTTGATCGGCGCGCACGGCGGACACGCCCCGGGCAGCAGTGACCTTGAAGTGTTCGAGAAAGGCATCCCCCCGTAGTCGACAAGCACCTGCATAGTTCATGCGAGGACTTCCACTGAGACTGCCGTTACAGCTCCGGCTCTGATTTGACAGAAGAAGGCACCGCGGGTGCGGCCCCCTCAGCCTCTTCCTTGAAGTGTTCAAGGAACGCATCCCCGTAGTCGACCAGCACCTGCGCCTCGTCGCGGTCATCGTCGAAGAGGTTGTCCAACGCGACCATCGCGACAAGGCTTTCGCGAGCGGGTTTTCCTTGGTTGTCGAGCAACCCTGCCGAAAACTCGATGAAGACCGCATTGATGCGCCCGGTATCGTACGAGGGTTCTCGGGTATCGGATTTGAGCGCGGTATTGGCGAAGGCCAGGCTGTTGGTCGCTCCCATTCCAGAGTAGGTCACTCGACCGCGCAGGGTAAGTGCATCAATCGCGTACAGCTCGTAATCGGGATGGTCGGACTCCGTGCGGGCGAGGTCGCTGTCGTTGTCCACCAGTGCGCCCATGTAAAAGCCAAGGATGCGGCCGTTCGACAAGGTCGGAAGGTCCGAATTGACGGCTGGCCTGCGCACGAACAGGCCGTACTGCCCGACCAGCATTTGCTCGTGGGGCAGAACGTCCTCCTTTTGAAGCAACCGCGGCTGGCATCGTGCAGGACCCCGTCTCTCATGGATCAGCCGGTCCAGTTCCCGCCTCGCGTCTTCCTCCAGTCGCCCGATCAAGCCTGAAAGCTGGCTTGAATCGATCCGAAGACGCCCGTCCGTCTTCGCTAACTCCCGGAAGTAGCTGCGAAACCCTTGGCCCAGCCGGATGTCCCTGATTTGCACCTTGGGATCGCATTTGCCGTCAGGCCCTGCATAACGTGCGTGTACCCGTCGCAGGGGATCGGCCGGGTCCCGCAAGGGAAACTTGTGATCATTTTCTGGCATGGGGGCCGGGCGGTGTCGCACGACCGTGGCGTCCTTAGGGTTCAGATACAAGTGCCACTGCGCCATATCGCCAGACAAGTCACACAACTCGAGTTCCCGATAGAAAGCCGTCCGCGCCTGGTCCAGCAATTCGGCTTCCACGTAGACGGGTGCGCTCATCGGCGGTGCCTCCGCTTCAAGGCCCGGCGACTCC
>DASTGE010000017.1:0-11959 GCA_035719405.1 Burkholderiaceae bacterium | reverse complement strand
CCTCCGGTTGCTTGGCCAACCACGCAGCGTCAATCTGCTTCAGATCGTGATCGCTCAGCTTCGCCATGCCCCGTCAGCTCGCTTGCCCTCGTCATTTGGATGGGGACGCATTGTGCATCGAGTCAGGGGGACTAAACGATTGGACTAAACGATTACGAGACGAATGTAAGAAGAGAATTGTAGGCGGGCATGAAAGAAGTCGAGCAGGCTGTGATGTACATGCGGCGAAAATGAGCAGCTTCAGGATCGAAGAAAGCTTCTTGTGCCGGTTTTGAGGTCATCCGCTGCCGGTCGTTGTCGGATCGAAGCGGGATCGGGCCTAGATCAACAACATCGTGCTCTTAATTGACAGACTTTGCCGCGATTCCTGAAAACCAACACTCTGAGCCACGGCAGGAGGTCAGGATCTGTCGCAATAACGCCGGTCCAGGACAATGAGGTGATGGCCCCGCTGCACATCCAACTCGAGACGTCGACCCTTCGCAAGGTGCTCAAGCGCCTGCACTATCCACTGGATGTGATGCTTTTGTGCGTGCGCTGGTACGTCGCGTACCCGTTGAGCCTGCGCAACCTGGAAGAGATGATGGCCGAGCGTGGGGTGGAGGTTGACCATGCCGCCGTACATCGCTGGGCGCTGAAGATCGCGCCGGTGCTGGCGGCGGTGTTTCGTCGGCGCAAGCGACCGGTGGGATCGAGCTGGCGCGTGGACGAGACCTACATCAAGGTCGGCGGCCAGTGGAAATATCTCTACCGGGCCGTCGACAAACTCGGCCACACGGTGGACTTCCTGCTCACGGCCAAGCGCGACGGCGCAGCGGCCCGGCGCTTCTTCGAGCGGGCGATCGACTTGCACGACGTGCCCGAGAAGATAACCATCGACAAGAGCGGTGGCAACACTGCTGCCGTCCAGGGGTTGGTCGCGGCCAGCGGCGCGCCGATCGAACTGCGCCAGTCGAAGTACCTGAACAACCTCGTAGAACAGGACCACCGCGCGATCAAGAGAATCGTGCGGCCCATGCTGGGCTTCAAGTCGTTCTGGTGCGTGGCGCGGATCATCGCCGGAATCGAGACCATGCACATGATCCGCAAGGGGCAGTTCGACTGCCCCGAAGGCAAAGCCATGTCCGCACCAGACCAGTTCTATTCGCTGGCTGTTTGATCCGCCATCCGCAGCGCGGCGTCTCTCACCTTCGCGTCCCTATTGCGACAGAGCCGGCTTGACCTCCTCGGTCTCGTCAGGCACATCTGCAGCAGTGCTGAAGTTGACGAGGTACCCAGGGCCGTAGTCGGTCAACACCTGCGCGTGGGATCTGTCGTCGCCTTGCGGGAACAGGTTGTCCAGCGCCACCAGAGCCATCGCCACCTCATTGCGGCGCACACCGTCCTTGTCAGTCAGTTCCAGATCGAAAGGCAGGAACAGTGCATTGAGACGATCGTAGTCGTATGCGGGCTCGGGATGATCCGGGTCGGGACGGCGCAGCGCGGTGTTGGCGAAGGCGATGCTGTTGGCCGAGCCCAGCCCGGCGTAGGTCACTTGCGTTCGCTTGCGCGCCCCGCCCCAGTTCGGCCGGCCCCGCTGGCGTCGGGCGAGCCGGCCGGCATCTATCGCGTAGTGGTCGCTGTCGGGGTGCGTGGCTTGCGCCTGCTGGCGCTGACGCTCACTCTCCAACAGCTTGCCCATGTAAAAGCCGAGGATGCGTCCCTTGCTCAGCGTGGGGTACTCGGCCGGATTGCTGGGGCGCGGCACGAACAGGCCGTACTGACCGATCAGCGCCTGCTCGTGGTCTTGCACATCCGCCGCGCTCAGCTTCTGCGGGAGGCAGCGCCGCTGCTGGTCGCGCGGCCTCTCCTGCTCCCGGATGAGCCGCTCGAACTCCTGCTGCGCATCCGCGATGAGCTTGTCCACCACCGGCTGGAGCTCCTCCGGGCGGAGCTGCAGCCGCGGGTCGCTCGCGCACATCCGCTGCAGCAAATCGTGTGTCTCCTTGCCGGCCAGCTTGATCTTCTTGAGCTTCACGTCGGGATGGCAGCGGCCGTCGGCGCGCGCGTAGCGCTTGAGCGCGCGCTCGGGGTTGTCGGGGTCACGCAGGGGAAACTTGTCGTCGTTGCCCGAGACGGGCTTCATGCGGTGGTGCACGATCACGCCGCCGGTCTCGGCCAGCCTGGACGACCACTGCGGCGTGTCGCCGGTCAGGTCGCACACGTGGGCAAGTTCTTCGTAGAAGGCGGTGCGCGCCTGGTCCAGCGGGGTCTCCACCAGCAGCGGTACGCGCACCGCCGGCGGCTGGTCGATCGGCTCGATCTTGACGGGTAAGGAGCCTGGCACGGCCGGGAGTCCGGACGGTGGCGGTGCGGCGTCGGCGGGATCGGCCTCAAGCGACTGCTGGTCGAGGTCCAACATTGGTTGCAAAGGTCCTGCCGAACCGGGGTTGTTCGAACCACCGGCCCCTTCGGAGGGACCAGCCGCATCGCTGCGCCACATCGGAACGAAGTGGACGTCATCGCAAAGAAGATAGACAGCCGGATCCGTCGGAGAGCCGACCGACTGCAGCGGCGTCAAGTACAGATCTCCATCAAGCAGCTGGAAGGTATGAACCTGCAGCTTCATGGCGCGCGCAATCACGTGCAGGGCGGCTTGCCGATCATCGAACATCGCGCCTTCAGCGCTCAGGCCCAAACGGTCCGCGGCCTGACGCAGGCGCAGCGCCAGGTGATCCACTAGGTGATCAGAACCTTGACCGCGGCGCTTGCCCAGAGTCAGCTGCGCGATGCTGTCGAACCAGCAGATGTTGCGCGTGCCGCTGGCCCGCCCCCGGGAAAATGCTCGCTGTTCGTGCTCCGGGTGCCAGATCGGCCCTTGCGGCAGGCGAACGCCGCGCAGCGCGTGCGTCGGGGAACCCTGCGGGGGCAGCCATCCGAGCATTGCCGATGAACGTCGCAGCTGGGCGCTCCGCACGTTGATGTCCTGGACAAGGGCCGCCTGCCCCTGTTCCGGCTGCGCCTGCGAATCGCGCTCCAATCGGCGCACGGAGCGCTTGAAGAGGCCGGCACCCAGATCGAGCAGCGCTTGCAGCACTTGCTGCGTCTGATCCTTGCCTATCGGTACTGCGAAAGGCAGGTTCACGCCCTGGCTTTGCAGAAGCTGTACCGCCTGCTCGGCCTGCTCGTGCAGTTGCCGGACATCGTTCTCGCGCCGCCCCACCGTCGTGTTCATCACGGTTTCATGCAAGGGTTCGCCAAGCTCTTGAGCCACGCGGATCGCGCGAGCCACATCGGTACCCGAGTGGGCGGCAATCGCATTCAGCACGGTTTCCAGGCTGACGAATGCCTCATCCACATGCCATGAGGACTCGATGAACCGATCGACCCTCTCAAGCACCGCCTGGCGGAGGGCTGTCCGCGCCTGTGGAACGTCTGAGACGTCGTGTCCGACGAACTCGCGGATGAAATCCTGTTCGTGAACCGGCAAGGCGGCGCCGGCGGACGAGGACCCCTGCTGCCCCGTCGCCCGACGCTTCGCGGCGACGTCCCGGGTAACGCCAGACGCCGGCGCTTTGCGCTTGCCCGCGGGCCGACCCTGATCGTCGGAATCGCTGTCGGTATTGAGGATGCTCAACTTCCCATCGGCGCTTCGCGAGACGCTCGTTCCGATCGACGCCTCCAGGTACTCCTGCACGACCGCGTCGACGTCGTAGCCTTCGCCGCCGGCCTGGGAGACCCAGAATGGTCCGCGGCGCCCTTTGGGAGGCAGGCCGAGATCCTTTGCACAGATGCCGCACGGCCGCAGCGTCCCCGCCAGCATCTTCAGGTCGAGCTTCAGGCCCTTCTTGCCGTAGGCCTGCTCGAAAGCGCGCTTGATCCGTCGCCCGGCGTGCAGGTATACGGGCAAGCCGGTGTGAACGCTGGTGATCTTGTTCTGCGGGACGCGGATCTTGCCGTCGCACAGCGCTCGAAGCACGGCGCGGACTGACGGCGGACGCTTCTCGTCGGTGCTGGCATCGCCTCCGTCGTCCTGCCCCATGGTCGACTCGATGGCTCGTCGCAGCTTGGAGAAATGCCGTGCTGCCCTAGTCGCGGCAGGTTTCGCGGTCTCGTCCTGCAAGACGCTGAGCAACCCGCCCTCCTTGATGAACTTCCCTATTTGGGCATTCACTCGCTCAAGGTTAGCGGAGAGCCACACCTCGCCGTGCCGGGCATCCCAGTAAGCCTGGACCTCGCGTCCCAGTGGGAACCGGCTCTTGATCAGGCTCGATACCCATCGCATAACCTGCTTCTCGCGCTCGGCCCGGTAGGAGCGCGGCATCACGACCAGTTCCGGGCTGTTCTGGTACATCCCTTTCAGGGTTTTCATGTTGCCGACTTGGCGGGAGCGGGCTGGTCGTGTGGGACTCGCTGTGTTGCCGACTTCGTTGACGAGGAAAATCTTCGCCGGTGTCGCGGCGCGTCTGGGCATCATGCGTGCCGTCAACTTTCGCTGGCCCGGTTGCTCGGTGAGTCGCTCCAGCAAGCCCTGCAGCGCCTCGAGATCCGAGTCGGACATCCCCGGCACGTCCGCTGCGATTTCCCGCGCCGCCCGTAGCCGACCGCCAGGCGCGAAGATCTTTTCGGCCACTCTCCGGATCTCGGGATGGCTGTCTACGCATAAAGCGGCATCCCGGAGCGAGAGAGTCGCATCGCGCTGCATTTCCGACATCATGAGGCGCAGCGGGTAAAGGTGCTCCGTGATCCTTCGAACGAAGGCTTCACACTCTCTCTCCGGGTCTGGCAGGTCGGCCGCGCGGGCGGCAAACTGCGCGTTGCCAGTCGCGAGCGTGAGCCCTTCGAGCGCGGCTTGCAGAGCGGCGCGGTGCTCCGCGTACCCGGGAAGCCTCTGCAAGACCTTCGCGCTGCAGATGAGGCCTTCCTTCTTCTTGTAGAAGCCATTAAGCGCAGCCGGGGCGGCACCGACCATCCTCTCGAGCTGGGCCACGGTCGCGGGCGGATCCAAGGTCGCGGCCCGGAGCGCGTCCACCAGCTGTGCCGCCGTAAGCGACTTGGGCAATCGATCGGCATCGGCGTCACCCAGTTCGGCGAGCAGGGCGCACAGTTCGTCGCGCAACTCGAAGTAGCCGTTGAGCTGCGCGAGCGTGGACAGCGCGATCTTCAACGTGCCGTCCGGTTTCAACCACGTGCGAACCACCGCGCCGGGTAGGTCCGCCGCCTGCTCCACGTCCTGCAGTGGTGGCAGCCCCTGCTGCTTGTTCTCGACGGCCCGTTGCAGGAGGTCAGCGAGCTGGTCAGCCTCCTTCAGATCCCGGTGGGGACGGCGTTGGGCTACCGGCGTTTCGGGCGCGCCGACAGACGGCGCTTGTTCCGCCGTCGTGCGCCGTTTTTCGGCTTGCGTCTCGGCGTGCGCCTTCCTCGTCAGGAGGCTCTTGACGACTTTGGCTTCGTTCGAGAGGTCCGGCTTGACGACGCGCAAGCCGGCCACTCCCCGGACGTCGGTTCGTCGGAGCAGCGTGACGTCTTCGTCGCTGCCGTCGGGACGCACGACGTAACGCCTGATGCCGTTCTCGTCGTCGACCACAACACCCTCTCCGGCTTCGTCGCAAAGTTGGTTCAGGTGCTTGACGAACAACCCGACGCTGGTTCGCTCGAACCTTTGTTCACGGAACTTGCCGAATGCCTCGAACGCCTCGGGCAGGTGTTTGACGACCTGTGCGCCGAAAAACACGGCCACGTCCCTTTGGCCCTGCGGCGTCTTGCGCAGTGCCTGCCGTATCGAAGCACTCGTTCGCTTGGAGATCACCATCCCGTCAATCAGATGGGCTCGCTCTGGCGCGTCGGCCGGCATGACATGGAAGTCGATGAGCTTGCCTTGATCGTCGCGTCGGCACAGGAAGTCGACGTCGTGGTCCACACCGGGCACTCGCAGCCTGAAGCGGGCGATGTCGGGGTGGTCCGGGACATCGGGCGGCGCGGGCTGCACGGAAGCCGCCAAGTCTTGCAGATACGACAGCACCAGGTAATCGCCGTGGCCGGCATTCGCCGGCTGTGACTTCCAAGCGGTGAGCACTTTCCGGCATGTGTCGCTCTCTTGGCGCCGTTGCCAGAGGTCGTGGAGCACGTTGTCGCGGCCCGTCCTGCGCACGCCTTCGCGGTAGGCCTGCTTCTTCACGGAGGCGGCTTGCTTCTTCACGGCCGCGGCGAGGAGCTTCCCGGCTTGCTCGAGGTCGTCGCGTTTGTCGCTTGCCGCCATCTTGATGAGAAGCTCGCCACCCTCGCCGAACGCCAGCACATGGAGTTCGGGAAGTTGGTCGTGAAGGCGGATGCGAAAGTGTTGCGTGGCGGGCAGCTCGTACTGCGTGCCGTCCTGCACGGGCTGCGCCTTCCCGATTGCCGTGAACACCGCCTGCAGCAGGTCAGCCCCGATCGCCTTCGGTTGCTCGCAGTGCCTTTTATAGGCGGAGAGCAGGCCTTCGCAGTCGCGTCGCATGCGGAACCACATTTGACGCAACCGGTCGCGGTCCTGAAAGGTGGACACGATCTTGCTGGGCAAAGGCTGCGCGGGGCCTGCTGTGTGTTCTGCCTTGGCCGTCCGCTGGGGCAAAGCCGCGCGCGGGCGCAACGGACCCCCCTGCCGGGCGCGACTCGAGGCAGGCGACCCGACAGGCGGTACGTTCGTGTGCGCCGCTGCGCCAGGCGACCGAGGCTGCTCGGCATCGGCCGCAGCGCCGGTTCCGGTCGGCGCGATGGCCCGATTCAAAGGCAGACCAGGTGGGTTGCGAAGCGGTTTCACGGAAGGCCGGTCGAAAGGTGGAAATTGCCGAGGCTGTGCGGCCCATTGGACCAAAGGACGCACCGCGAGCGCATCTCGTGACGAAGCCAAGGAGAGTGGGACGAAGGTCACCGTCGCCAATGTTTAGGGATCTTTCGCGATAAGGCGTCCGTGACAATGAAGGTCATGGTCCCGCTGCACATCCAACTCCAGACGTCGACCCTTCGCAAGGTACTCAAGCGGCTGTGGCTACCCGCTGGAGGTCATGCTGCTGTGCGTGCGCTGGTACGTGGCCTACCCGCTGAGCCTGCGCAACCTGGAAGAGATGATGGCCGAGCGAGGGGTGGAGGTGGACCATGCGACCGTGCACCGTTGGGCAATGAAGATCCTGCCGGTGCTGGCGGCGGCGTTTCGTCGGCGCAAGCGGCCGGTGGGATCAAGCTGGCGCTGCGACGAAAGTGTGTAACGAACACAGGCGAGAGCTTGTGGTGCTGTACTGGAGATGGAAGGAGGTCTTCCGAAGCCGGCTTGCAGGAGCAGGCTTCAAACCGCCCGGTGCTGCTGCGTTCAAAAGGCGTGGTGGTGAGCGACCGTGGAAAAGTCATCCAATGAGGATGGCAGGTAGGTGTTGAGAAGATGAGCGAAAGCGAACCGTTCGGTGATGCGTCGTTACATCGTTAAGGTGCTGTCAAAACTGGGGTCATTTCGTCGCTCCAGGATCAGTCAGGGCGGGAACCTGTTTACGGACCTGACGGCAGCCGGCGTAGAGGCGGCATGAGCTCAACACAGGCTTCAGTACGGAACGTGAGAAGCTTGTTGCGGATGCGAAGGGAAATGACAAGTGGCAAACACCATGAGGAAGAATACCGTCTCTACCGCGCCGTCGACAAACTCGGCCACACCGTGGACTTCCTGCTCACGGCCAAGCGCGACGTCGTGCCTTTCGAGTCCGGTCAGAACAGCTCAAAACGGTGACGTTTCGCCACGCAAGCACGGTTCGTGGACACCATTAGCAAGGTGCGGGGGGCGCTCAGCAATGGGCGTCCCTATTGCGATCACGACCTTCACAGGTGGGTCAAATTTCGGCCGGCGCCAACCCCGCATGGGCATCGCCTGCATCGACATGGAAGGTCTGCTGATCCCCGAGCTCTGGCCGCACATCGCCGGTGCGATGGGCACCGACGCACCGGCCGTCACGACGCGTGAGGAATGCGACTACGCCCGCCAGGTGGAGGTTCGCATCCGCACACTGCGCAGAAGCGGTTTGCGCCTGTCCGACATTCGCCGCTCGCGAGGGCTGGACCCGCAGCGTGTCAGCCCCGCGCGGCATGGCCCTCAACTCGACATCGATGTCGCATTGCGCGGCATGCAGAAGAAAGTCGTTGAGCGACTCCTGGATGTCTTTGTCGAGGAAGGTGCAGCGGGAGGCGTCGATGACGAGGGCATGTCCGGACTCGACGCGAGCGAGGCAATCTCGCAGTCTCGACTTGCTGAAGAAGGAGACGTCTTTGCACAGCTGAAGCAGATGGGCGTCGCCCTGCGAGGTCATCGACAAGGCCCCTCGCGTATTCGCATGCACCACGAACAGCATGCTGCAAGCCAGGCCGACGAGAATGCCCACGAGCAGGTTGGTGGTCAGGATGGCGACGACCGTGACCGCGAACGGGACCAGGCTTCCCGGCCCTTCCCGCCACGCGGCCACCGCGATCGAAGGCTTGGCCAATTTGAAGCCCGTATGCAAGAGGACGGCAGCGAGCGCCGCGAGCGGAATCCATTGCAGCACGCCCGCAAGGAACAGGACGCTGCACATCAGCATGAGCCCATGCAGGATCGCGGAGAGCCGAGTACGGGCTCCTGCATTCATATTCGCTGTGGTCCGGATGATCACTGCCGTGATCGGCAAGCCGCCCAGGAAACCTGAAACGATATTCGCGATGCCTTGTGCGCGCAGTTCGCGGTTCGGCGGCGCCACCCGCTTCAGCGGATCCAGTCGATCGCCCGCCTCCAGGCTGAGAAGGCTTTCAAGGCTGGCGACGACAGCGAGAGTGATTGCGACGGTGTACACCTCGCTGCGCGCGAACGCCGACCAGTCGGGCCGGGGCAGCTGCGACCAGAGGTGGGCCGATCCCTGCAAAGCGGGAAGCGCCACGCGTTGCTGCTCAGACAGCGCGATCGACGGTTCCACAATCATGACAATCCACTGGTAGGCCACGCCCCACAACACGGCCAGCAGGGGGCCGGGGACATGGCCGAGCACCGGTATCCGCTTCACACGAGGCGAATCCCATGCGAACAGGATGACGAGCGCTCCTGCCGTCACCAGCAGCGCACCCTCGGTCACTGCATCGGCGGCTTGCTGGAAAACCTGCAGGTCGCCGAGGGTCGACAGCCTCTGCAAGGCATGCTCCGCGGAGGCGAAGCCGAACGCGATGGGGATCTGCTTGATGATCAGCAGCAAGCCGATCGCCGCAAGCATGCCTTTGATCACCGGGGACGGAAAGCACGCCCCGATTTCGCCTGCCTTGATATAGCCGAACATCCATTGAAGGGCACCCGCCAGGACGAGGGCGACGAGGAAGGCCTCGAAGCTGCCGAGTTTGGCAATGGCCTCCACCACAATGACCACGAGACCCGCGGCCGGTCCGCTCACGCTCAGCTGCGAGCCCGACAACAGACCGACGACGACCCCGCCCACAACGCCTGCAACCAGCCCAGCGAGCAGCGGCACCCCGCAGGCGAGTGCGATGCCAAGACACAGTGGCAGGGCGACGAGGAACACGACGATGGCTGCCGGCACGTCGTTGACAAGATGGGAGAAGACTTCTCCCCGGAGTTTCTGCATTTTTTGCTCCCGATTGAAAGTACCGAAATCAGCCAGTCGCGTGGGCCGGGCGTCTATGCGGCGCGCGCCACGGCTTCGGCGTCGATCGTCAACAGCGGCCGCAGCCGGCCGACGCTCAGGCCGTAGACCCAGCCGTGCAGTGTGAGGAGCTGCCCGCGCTGCCACGCGCCGCGCACCAGCGGCATGGTCGCCATTGCATGAACCTGTGCCGAGACGTTGAGGGCGACCAGGCGGTTCGTTCGCGCCATGAGCGCGTCCTCTAATGAGGAGTCGGCGATACCCTGATTCACCTCGTTCGAGCGCCGACGGTACAGGTCGCGCAATGGACGAATATGGCGCGCCAGATAGTTGTCCGCGGCAGATTCGTCGCCTTCCGGCGGAAGCAGGGAGGCTCGAACGCCGCCGCACGCCTCGTGGCCGCAGACGATGACGTGCTCGACCTTGAGCACCTCCAGCGCATACTGCAAGGCGCTCATGACGCTCGCATCGTCGGCACTGACGAGGTTCGCGATGCTTCGGTGAACGAAAAGCTCGCCGGGCACCGCGTTCGTGACGCGCTCGGCGGGCACGCGACTGTCGCAGCAGCCGATCCAAAGGACGCGTGGCTGCTGGCCCTCGGCCAGCTGGCGAAAATGCGCCGGATCGCGTGACGACATGTCAGCGGCCCAGGCACTGTTTTGAAGGATGAGACGAGTCGGAAGATCCATTTGCAATTCCGCGCTTGTGTTATCGGGCGATGTTCAGGAGCTGCGTTCCTCTTGGGTGGATCAAGACAGGACCGAAACAGCGCCGCGGAGGCCACCGGCGACGGACCCGAATCCAGGTACGCAGGCGCAAGGACCTTGAGCGATTGCTTCAGCCCGGCAGTCAGCGCGAGGAAGGCAAGCAGCGACGAGTACGCCTTCGACAGGCCCGCCACCATCGCTGCGTTCCCGTAGCTCACGCCCTGGTGGCGGAAGATGCTGTTGCCCTTTGGTCCATAGGGGCAGCTCTCGCGCGGCGAGCGTTCGCCGATTACGCCGAAGCCGTGCGCGTCGTCCACATACAGCAGGGCGTCGTATTGCAACGCGATGCGCGAGAACTCGGGCAGGTCGCAGACGTTGGCTGTCATCGAACTGACGCCGTCCAACGCGATGACGCGAGGTGCCAGTGCGTTGAAGCCCCGGATTACCGATTCGAGATGCCTGGAATCGTTGTGCCCGAAGCGAAGCACCTGCGCGCCACGGCCCGCGGCCACCATGGCCGCGTCGTAGAGGGTCTTGTGGGCACGCGCATGGAGCAAAATTGTGCCCTCGCCGGCAAGTACGGGGATCACCGACATGTGGATGTGCGTGATCATCGGCAGAGCCATGACGTCCTCACTGCCGAGCAGGTCGGTCAATTGCTCTTCGATTTCCAGATGCGGGCGCGGGTTGCCGAGCAGGCGCGACCAGAACGGGTGGGTGCCCCACCTCGCGACCAATTCCGGGGTCGAGGCGATGACCTCCTCGTCGAGATCGAAACCAAGGTAATTGCACGACGCCCAGTCGGGCAGCCAATGATTGCCCACCCGGATCTGCCGGCCGAGTTGCTCGTCAATGACTGGATCCAGCATCGAATGGCCCTGCTTCAGCCGCGCTAGAGCTAGATCGGCGACGGTCGCGGTCCACCGGTTGAGCCAACCGTCAAGTGCACGGCGCCCCGAGCCGGCCGGCCGGTCCTGATTGCACAGCCGAGCGGCTGGCTCTTGCGGTGAAATTGCATTGGCCTTCCCTGATGTTTGCATGCTGGTTTGACGCTGCCGGCCCGCTTGTCTTTTTGTGCGCGGCACAATGCTGCTTCTCGGTTGCGCAGCAGCACGCTTTATCTGGCGGGATCGGCAGTCATGAAATTCGGCCGCTGGGGGTGCGTTGCTTGTGCGATCCATGGATGCGCACGCGATTGAGGGCGAGATGCGCGCCTCGTGCGGCTTGTCGGTGGCCTAGGGCACGCCTGAGACAAGGCTGAAGAGCGGGGCAGAGCTTGCCTCGGCTTTTCGGCTTCTGTTGCAATAAGCAATTGTCGCGTGCTTGCTACGCTAGCACTAGCGTACTTGAAGTACCAAAACCACTACATATAGCTTGTGACCCCAAGGCGGCGAATTCCTTATTGCGACAGAGCCCCTGATCGCCTGCCACCTGCCCGACATGCTGCAGGTTGCGCAAATGGCGCTTCAACGAAAGGTGGGTTCGGCTGTCATGCGATGACGAGCGCACTGCTACAGCCGAGCTTGGCGGGCGGCCTTGGAACTGGAGGCGCGCGGGTTGGTGCAACTGGCCACCGTACGTTGCTGGCCCGGCACGTCCTGGCCACGCAAACGACCGTCATGAATTCAGGCTGAC
>DASTGE010000016.1:0-4371 GCA_035719405.1 Burkholderiaceae bacterium | reverse complement strand
GGAGGAGCGCATCCGCTATGTGGTCGAAGGTCGTCAGCGTGCGGAGCAGCGGCTCGGCGAGCTGAAGGCTCAGAACGCGCAGTGGGACCAGCGGCGTGCCGATGCGCAGGATGAGCTTGAGACCATTGCCGAGCAGATGGCCCTCGTGCAGGAGCAGGCCGAGTTGCAGGCGGCGCAGGCCGAGGAGCAGGCGGGGCAGTTGCCGGGCTTCGAGGACGCAGTCCGGGCCGCACAGGGCAATAGCAACGAGCAGCGCGGTCTGGTTGCGCAGGTGCAGCAGCAGATCCAGCTGCTGGCCGCGGAAAGCCGCAACACCGAAGAGCAGGGGCGGCAGCTGAAGGGCCGGCGCGAGCGGCTCGCGGGTGAACGTCGCGGGCTTGCCGTGCCCGATGCCCAACGCCTTGCAGACCTGAAGTCGCAGAGCGAAGCCGCTGCCGAGACGCAGGCCGTCGCCGATGAGCGCCTGCATACCCTGAGCGAGCAGGTGCCGACGCTCGACGAGCAGCGGCGCGCGCAACAGGAGATGGTCAACCGCGAGAGCGCGAAACAGTCGGACCTCAGCGCCCGCCTCGAAGCGCTTCGTGCCCTGCAGGAGAAGGTGCAGACCGAAGGCAAGCTCAAGCCCTGGTTGGCCAGGCATGGACTCGATTCTCTGCAGGGCCTTTGGACCCGGATCCACATCGAGAGCGGCTGGGAGACGGCGCTCGAATCGGCACTGCGCGAGCGGCTCAATGCGCTGGAGGTCGGACGCATCCAGACCGTGCGCGCCTTCGTCGAAGATCCTCCGCCCGCCAAGCTCGCGTTCTACACGTCGCCTGCCGCGGCGATCGCCAACACGCACCAGACGCTTCCTCGCCTGTCCGACCTGCTGCGCTTGGGCGATCCCGGCCTCAAGGCGTTGCTCAACGACTGGCTCGAAGGCGTCTATACGGCGGCCGACATCGACGAGGCGCTCGCCAACCGCGGCAAGCTGACGCATGGTGAAGTGATCATGACCCGCGAGGGTCATGCGGTGTCGCAGTTCGCGGTGAGCTTCTACGCACCGGACAGCGAGCAGGCCGGGATGCTTCAGCGTGCGCAGGAGATCGAGAACCTCGAACGCCAGCTGCGCGCGCAGGGCTTGATTGCGGACGAGGCGCGCACCGCTCTTGTCCGATGCGAAGCCGCCTACACCGAAGCCTCGATGCACCTCACCACGGTGCGGCGCGAGGCCGCGGAGGCGCAGACGCGCGCTCATCAGCTGCAGGTCGAGCTGCTGCGCCTGTCGCAGCAGGCCGAAGCTGCAAGCGCACGCGCCACGCAGCTCGACGACGAACTCGCCGAGATCGACGCACAGCTGCAGGAACTCGAAGAGCGCCGCATCACCGGGGAGGCTCGCTTCGAGGAGCTCGACATGCAGCTGGCCAACACACAGGAGAAGCACGCCGAGCTGGAAGAGGCGGTCAGTGCCGCCGAGCGTCGTCTGACCGAAGCCCGAGAGCAGTTGCGCACGCTGGAACGCGAGGCGCAGGAAGCCCAGTTCTCGGCGCGCTCGCTTGGGGCGCGGCGGGGTGAATTGCAGCGCTCGATCGAGACGGCCGCCTCGCAGCTGGCGGCCAACGACCAGTCGATTGCGCAGCTCGCAGAGGAACTCGCGGGCCTGAACGACGCAGCGGCTCAGGAGGGCCTGCAGGAAGCGCTGGCGTTCAAGCTCGAACGCGAGCAGGCTCTCGGCGCTGCAAGATCGACATATGACGACCTGAGTGCGAGGCTGCGTCGCGCCGATGAGCAGCGGTTGCAGTTCGAGCAAAGCCTGCAGCCGCTTCGCGACAGCATCACGAAGCTGCAGTTGGAGCAGCAGGCCGCCGCACTCGGTGGAGCCCAGTACATGGAGCAGCTCACCGCAGCGCAGGTGGACCTCGACGCGCTTGCGCGTGGCGTCGAGGACGACAAGGTCAAGCTCTGGGGTCTGCAAGGCGAAATTGACCGGATCAATCGGGAAGTGGCCGCACTCGGTGCGGTGAACCTTGCGGCTCTGGACGAGCTGACCGCGGCGCGCGAACGAAAGCAGTTCCTCGACGCGCAGAACGCCGATCTCAACGAGGCCATCTGCACGCTGGAGGACGCGATCCACAAGATCGACCTCGAGACGCGGGATCTGTTGGGCAAGACCTTCAACGAGGTCAACGATCATTTCGGACGAATGTTTCCCACGCTCTTCGGCGGCGGCAATGCAAAGCTCGTGATGACCGGCGACGAGATCCTCGATGCGGGCGTGCAGGTGATGGCGCAGCCCCCGGGCAAGAAGAACAGCACGATCCATCTGCTGTCAGGCGGCGAGAAAGCGCTCACGGCCATCGCCCTCGTGTTCGCCATTTTCCAGCTCAACCCGGCGCCGTTCTGCCTGCTCGACGAAGTGGATGCGCCGCTGGACGACGCCAATACCGAGCGCTACGCCAAGCTCGTATCGGAGATGTCGCAGAGCACGCAGTTCCTGTTCATCTCGCACAACAAGATCGCGATGGAGATGGCGAGGCAGCTGATCGGCGTGACGATGCAGGAGCAGGGTGTGTCCCGCATCGTGGCCGTCGACATGGAGGCCGCGGTCAGCATGGTGGAGGCGGCCTGATGGCCGGACCTCCTTCACGTCGACGACGCAATGCCTGCATGACTCAAAGTTGCCCTGACATCGCTGAATTCCCCGACCTCCTCCCATGACGCTCACTCTCTCGCTGGCGGTGGTTGCCGGCATCGTCCTCGCGGGCGTCGTTGCGCAAGGCGCCTGGATGGCGCGCAAGGCCAGTCCGCGTCGTGCCAAACCCAAGCTCGATCCGATCCTGCCTGGCGAACGCCTGGAGCCCTCACTGAATGAGCCGGCCATCGAGGCTGAGGCTGGCAGTGATGAGGCGGGCAGTGAATCTCCTCCCGCCGCCCCTTCTCCCGTTGAAACGCGCCCCGTCGCGCAGCGGCGCTCGGCCCGTCTCGACGCCCTGATCGACGCCATCGCGCCACTTACGCTGGAGGCGCCTGTCACGGGTGAGCTTGCGCTGATGCACCTGCCTCCTTCCCGGCGTGCAGGCAACAAGCCGTTCCTGATCGAGGGACTCAACGCCGAGACGGGTGACTGGGAAGTGCCGGCCTCGGGCAGGCGTTACAGCGAGCTCCAGGCCGGCGTGCAGCTGGCCAATCGCAGCGGCGCGCTCAACGAGATCGAGTATTCGGAGTTCGTGCAGAAGGTGCACGGGTTTGCCGAAGCCGTCGGCGCCATGGCGGATTTCCCGGACATGATCGACATCGTGGCACGCGCCCGCGAGCTTGATGCCTTCGCCGGGCCTCATGATGCGCAGCTCGTTGTGCGTCTACGTTCCAACGGCGTGGCGTGGTCCGTGGGGTACATCCAGCAGTGCGTGCTGCGACACGGCTTTGTCCTGGGCCCGGTGCCCGGCCGCCTGGTTCTTCCTTCCCAGGAGGAGGGAGGGCCGCCGATGCTCATCCTCGGCTTCGATTCGCAAGCGGCTTTGGCTGATGACCCGAACGAGGCGGCCGTGCGCGATGTGACGCTCAGTCTCGATGTCCCCCAAACGCCGGAGAGCGCCGAGCCCTTCGCGGCGTGGCAGCAAGCGGCGCGGAAACTGGCCGAAGAGATGGATGCATCGGTGGTCGACGACCAGGGCCGGCCGATCACGCTGGCGGCGTTCACCGGGATCGGCAAGGAACTGGAGCAGCTTTACCGGGCGCTGGAAGAGCGCGATCTCGCTGCTGGATCGGCGGCAGCGAGGCGCTTGTTCTCGTGACGGTCCCGGGCTTTGCTGACGCTTTGTCGGCTTGCGTCCCGGAACCACGCCGTTTGCAGGCTCCGTCGTCAGCGGCCTACGACGGGGCCGGGTTGGGGTGAGGGGGCAACGCAAAGCGCCGCCGGACCGACAACTGGCTCAGGAGATTGGCGGTACCAAGTCCTCGACGAGGCCCGTTCCGATTTGCACCCACGGTCGAACTGTTTGAACCCACGGGCTGCCAGCTACCGTGCCGACGGTCACACCCGCGTTCATCGGCGCGCTGGTGATCTCGGTGACGACGGCAGAGAATTGCGACTGCCATCCGCCCAATTGGTAGCGCATCCAGCTCACTGACAAACCGTCATAGTTGGCCTTGTAGACCGAATCCTGCAATTCGACGCCCGTGCCGTCCACGCTGGGCTTAATGACGCTCCAGGTGCGGTTCAAGCCGCTGTTCGATGGAGCGCCGCTGACGGTCAGCGTATCGCCGGAGAATGCCCGCCCCGCAGACAACCTGATCCTGACCCGCCCCTGAGTGCCCGCGTCAGCCGAGGCGAGCACAGGCGGGTAGTAGCGGAAGTGATCCACAGCGTAGACAAAGGCCTTGTCGAAGCCT
>DASTGE010000015.1:0-4258 GCA_035719405.1 Burkholderiaceae bacterium | reverse complement strand
CCACGGGCTGCCGCACACCGCCGTTGACGATGATGCCCATCAGTTCGGCAAGGGCGGCAGGCCGGTCACCTGAAGCGCCGATGGACGTCGCGTACGAAGGCGTCAGCGACTCGAAGGGGTAGCCCAGCCGCTTCCACATCTTCTGGATCTCGAGGAAGGCCTCCAGCTCCAGAAGGCTCTTGATGCGCACGTCCTGCGCGTTCTTGTGGCGCGTCTTGAAAAGCCACCCGTAGACCTCCTGCCGCTCGTTGCGACTGGCGGAGAACACGTCGCCCAGTGTGGCGCCTGGATGCTGCCTCAGGTAGCCGACCACCCACATCTCCAGTGGATGCACGCCGGCCAGATAGCCCCGGTCGGCGAGTGACCACCGCTCGGGCCCGTACTTGTCGAACAGCTTCTGTACCGGCGCGTCCGACAGGCTCGTCGCAGGCAGGTGATCCTCGAGGAAACTTGCGAGCGCCACCGTATCGCCCGCGGGTTCAAGCCCGAAGAAGACGCTCGCAAGTCGAACCGGTGTCGGCCGCATGCTCTGCACCAGCAGGTCCTCGGCCTCCTGCCGGCTCTTTCCGCTGTACTTGCGGTAGAAGCGCGACATGTACTCCTTCCCCTCCCTGTCAGCGAACTTCTCCAGGTAGGCCTGCCGTGCCGGGTCGTCCTTGTCTTCGAGCAGGGTGGCGCTGCCCCCACGCTTGGCCATGACGTGGTAGACGATGTCGCGCATCACACGGATGTACACCAGGTTGACCGAGCGCCGCGTGGCCTCGCGCAGGGTGAGGATGCGGCCGTTGTCCTCGGGCTCGAAGTTCTCGAAGTGGTGCAGGCCGCCGCCGGTGAAGAACCCTTCGGCGGGGCTCGCGGAATACTTGCGGTCCATCGCCGCCTCGAGCATCTGCGTCAGGTCGCGATCGTCGGCCTGCGCAAGCCACTCGCGGGCCCATTGGCCGATGTGGTCGTTGCTCGCGAGCTGCTGCGAGGCCAGCTCCTGGCGGCTCATGTCGTGCCACTTCGCATGCAGGTCGGCCACGATCTCGAGGTAGGTGACGAGCGTGCGCAACTTCGCGGTCGATCCCAGATCCAGCCGTGCGCCTTCATTGAGGTCAAATGGCTGATCGACGTTGTCGGTCTGTACGCGCAGCAGGTTCATTCCGTTACCGCGCTCGAAAAGCGTGAAGCTGATGGTGAGCCGGCTCGGATCGTCGCCTTCCTGCAGCAGGCGGAAGCCGTACAGGCCCGCCGCTTTTGCCCCTGCCGGGTCCTTCAGGCTGCGCAACAGCTTGGTCGCAGCGCGCTGCACCTCGCTGTCCATGCTCGCGGTAGCGGTCAGGTCGAGACGGTCAAGGTCGTAGGCCCGCGGCACATTGAGAGATGCACTGAGCTTTGTTCGCACGGCAGTCGTCGCCTTGCGCTCGACGAACGAAACCTGCTTTTCCTCGCGCGGCTGCGGCTGCAGCTTCAATGAAAGCGGCAGTGCGGCATCTCGCAGGGCTGGAGCGATGATGCCGCCGTCGGCCATGATCCGCAGGTAGCTGTTCGTGAGCTCGTTCAGCGCCGCCTCGCCGGCTGCCAGGTAATAAGACGGCCGGCGCTGCGCGATCATGAGCGACAGTGCCTGCTTGTATGCGAGCGCCTGTCGAGGCAGGAGTTCGGCGGGCGGAGCGCCCCCGTCACCGTTGCCCGGGGCGAGCAGCCGGTTGACCTCGTTGAAGTCGCGGCCGTACCAGACCCAGAGGCCGTCCCCCAGGCCGTTGACCTCGCCGAACCCGGCCTTGGCCGAGAGAGGGACGGTGTTGAGATAGTCGACCACGATCTGGCGCCGGCGCGGCATCGTGTTCTCACCGTCCTGGTAAGCACGCAGCGAGGCCGAGGCCATCTGCCGGAGCTTTTCCTTGATCGACTCGGTGCGGCCTTCGGGCGAGTGACGGTACTTCTCGATCTGTGTGGCCAGCGTGCTGCCGCCCGGCGATCGCGCGTCATCACCGAAACGGCGCAGCCGATCGAACGCCGCCTTGGCGAAGCGGTCCCACTCGACAGCCGGGTTCCGGCTCGCGTTCTCGGGGTCGAGCAGCTCACGGTTCTCGATGAATAGCAGCGCATTGACCAGCAGCGGCGGCACGGACTCGAATCCGTCGTACACGCGCTCGGGATAGCGTGCGGAGAACAGCGTGTCGCCGCGGCAATCCAGAAGCTCCAGGCCAGCCTGCGCCTTCTCCCGGTAAGGCGGGAAGAGCCCGTAGCTGGTGAGGTTCATCATCCCCGGCGACATGCGCGCCTGGTCCGTGACCTCATAGCCTTGCGACTTCAGGCGCTCGATGAACTCGGGCAAGCCGTGATAGCCCAGCCGCTCGTCGTAAGGCCCTGCCCCCGGAAACCGGATGGCTGCGCTGGGACCATGTTCGACCTGGAACGTCGCATCTCGCGAAATGGCGTTGACGGCCTTGGCCTGTCGTCGCGAACTGCGCATCTCGTCCGCCACAAGGGCGGAAAGCGCGGCCGCAACGGCCACCAGCAAGCCGGCGAACACCAGCTTGCCCATTCTCTTCCACGGAAACTTCAATTCGGGTGCGACCAAGGAACTGCTCTGCGGGACGCAACGGCAAGAACGAAACGTTACCTCGAACAGTTGACTTCTTGCGGGCACCGTTGCGCAATCACCTCATCCTGCACGGTGCTTCATCACGCTCGTCGAGGTTTGCCCGCGACTGGATCGCCGACCGCGCATCTGCCCGGATCAGATCGGCAACGCCAGCTGATCCCAGGCTGCCTGATCCCCGCCTGCGAAAGCGCCTTCGATCTGCAGCAGCCGCAGCTTTGTGCGCAGGACGCGATGGCAATGCACGATGATCGCGATCGGGTTTCCACCAAGTGCCTGCCCCACCGCATGTGCGGTAGCAGGCTCGCCAAGTTGCGCGGCCAGTTCGCCGTAGGTGCATGTACGACCCGGCGGGACCGCGCGCGCTGCCGCGTACACGCGCCGGTGAAACTCGGGAATACCCTCGAAGTCGACCGGCACATCGAGCACTTGCTGTGAGGTGTCGCCGGCAAGAAGGGCGACGACTGCGTCGATCGCTTGGGGTGACAGCGGGCGGTGAAGCATCGGCGCGCGCGTCGTCCGAAAGTCATGGAGTGGATGGTAGTGACAAGCCCCGACCGGGCCCAGCGCTTCCATACTCCCTGCTCACCATGCCCTTCTTCCGCTTTTACGCCGAGCTGAACGACTTCCTGGCCCCGCATCTGCGCGGCCGCGCGTTCCCGCACACGACCTCTACCCACGCGACCATCAAGCATGCCATCGAAGCACTGGGAGTCCCCCATACGGAAGTCGGACTGGTCCTTCTGAACGGAGCACCCGCGCCGCTCGGGCACCACCCTATGAAAGACGACGACCACATCACCGTCTACCCGCCGTTCACCTTGCTGCGCGACCAGTACGCGGATCAGGCCGCCCTTCGCTTCGCGGCAGACGCCCATCTCGGGCGGCTCGCACGCATGCTGCGCTTCGCCGGTTACGACACGATGCTGCACAGCGAGGGCGACGATGCGGAACTGGTCGCCCTGGCGAGCCGCGAAAGCAGGGTCATCCTCACGCGCGACCGCGACCTGCTGATGCACCGCGAGGTCGCCCGTGGCTGCTACCTGCGACCCACTGAGCCGGTCGAGCAGCTGCGGGAAGTCGTCCGGCGCCTGGGACTTGACATCTCTGACCAGCGTGCGACGCGGATCAGCCGCTGCACACTGTGCAACGAACCTCTGCGGCCGGTCGGGCATGAGGAGGCTGCGTCACGCATACCACCGCGCACCCTCGCCTGCTTCGACGCATTCTGGCGATGCCCCGCATGCGAGCGGATTTATTGGAAAGGCTCTCACTGGAGGCGGATGCGAGAAGCAATCGCAATGCAACCGCGTGCAAGCGAGACGAAGAATTGGTAATCGCGGGTAATAGGACTTCAGTCCGCAAGCCGCTCGTCGATAGCCTCGGCGCCCGGACAACCGCAGCAGGGATCAGAAAAATGAACCGCATCTTGTCATGGCCTCACACACCGATCTTCCCCGGACTGCTGGAGGGCCTGAAGCACAAGCGCCTTCGCACACGCGTCACGCCGAGAGGAACAATCCGCTTCGAGCTGGCGGCGGGCCCGGTGGAGATGAAGTTCTCCCGCGCCGAGCAGCCGCTGCCGCCCTACACCGAGGTGTATGTATGGTGGAAGCGCGGAGGCTTTGTTTGTGCGCCTGTGGCAGAGGTGGCTCACGAGGAGCGGCT
>DASTGE010000014.1:0-9607 GCA_035719405.1 Burkholderiaceae bacterium | reverse complement strand
GTCGCGCAGGATGTTCTCGCTCATCAGCTTTGTCGCCCCGTACGGATTCGTCGTGCTGACAGGGGCGTCCTCGGTGATCGGCAACCGCTCCGGCTTGCCATAGACGGTCGCGCTGGAGCTGAACACCATCCGCTTGCAACCATGGTCGCCCATGGCACGGCAGGTCGAGAGCAGCCCCCCGAGGTTGTTGCTGTAGTACTCGAGGGGCTTCTCGGTGGACTCGCCCACCGCCTTGAGCGCCGCGAAATGAACGACTGCATCGGGACGATGACGCTCGAACACCTGCTGCATCGCTGGCAGATCGCACACGTCGACCCGCTCGAAGACAGGCGTCGAGCCGCTGAGCTTGGCAAGGCGGTTCAGCACCTCAGGGGAGCTGTTGACGAAGTTGTCGATGCCCACGACCCGGTAGCCCGCACTGTGCAGCGCGAGCCAGGTGTGGGATGCGATGTAGCCGGTCGCGCCGGTGAGCAGGACTGTTCGGGAGGTCATCGAAATCGTCAGTTCAGTGAAGCGTCAGCTGGGCGGAACAGCCGGCGGTGTTTACGTGGTAAGGGTAGGTGATGCCGGACTGGATACCGAGATCGGTGCTCCGCACTTCCCGTGTCAGATCGCACGCGAGCTGCAGGCTTCGAAGCGGGAGCCACTTCACGCCCGCGCCCAGCGAGCGCGTGCGGTCGTGCCCCTGGTCACCGAGGTTTGGAATTCCGTTGATCGTGCGTCGGGCATACGCGCCAGCGCCGTAGAGCTGGATCTTGGCCGTCACGTCGTAGAGCGCGCGCAACTGGCCCGCCGTGGTAAGCCGGCTGTTCGTGGCGCTGCGGATGTCGCCCAGTACCGGGCTGTAGAACCGCGTTTCCTGTCCTGTATCACGGCTCACTGACGTGGTGAAGCGAAGTTTGCCCGTAGGCCGGTAGTCCCAGCTCGCGGTGCCGGTGACCGCATTGAAATCGGGGCCGATGTCGTTGGCGTAGCGGATGCGCCCATAGCTCAATCGGGCGTTGAAGGTGCTGAGGCCGCTGGCCACCCACTCCGCGGTGAGGTCGATGTCGTTGCGGCGGAAGCGCACTTCCTGGGGTCTGTCAGGGTACTTGCCGCGTGTGGTGCGAAGGCCGGCGCCGAGCGTGAGAGCGCCGCTCGGCCTGTACTTCAGTCCGCCGCTGAAGGCGTCCTGGCGGAAATTGGAGGGGGCGAACAGCGCAGCCGAGTAGTCGATCGAATGATGGTTGTAGCCGGCCTCCAGCGAGAGCAGGGCCACCAGCCCGTACTGCACGGCCGCGTCGAACTGCTGCGTCTTCTGCAGGTTCTTGCCCCGGAAGTCGATGACCGTGTTGGATGTGGAGTTGTAATTGGCAAGGCTGCGGTCGACGGCGTAGTAGAGCCGGCCCGACAGCCGGTTGATGGTCGACCAGTCCAGCCCTGTGCTCAAGCTGTAGCCCGCGTTGTTCAGCTCGTCGTGGTCCATGTACTTGTTGTAGCGGACGAGCCCGTTTGCATAAAAGCGCTGACGGCCGAACGGCTGGTCGACGGCGCCCAGCAGACCTGTGGAGGAAATGGTGTCGGACACCCGCTCGAAATTGTCAGGGGCACGGAAGATGTTGGAGTCGCGTGTGAACGCCTGCGACACCCCGAGGGAGTACGGGTTCGCCTCGGCCGCGGCGCGCCCGGCGAGAGCCGCAAGGACGGCAGCGATCAGCATCGGCAGGGGGACGTGTTTCATGGGCAATAAAGTCCTTTCGTTCGGGCAAATCGGTTTCCGCGGCCTCTTGTCCTGGAGGCGCGCCAGCAAGGCCCTCGTTCCGCTTTCAGAATGCGTTGTGGTCGAAGAACACCAGGCGGATCGTGCGGACGATGATCTGCAGATCCAGGCCGAGCGACCAGTTGCGCAGGTATTCGAGATCGTATTCGACCCGCTGCTGCATCTTTTCGATCGTGTTCGTTTCGCCACGGTGCCCGTTGACCTGCGCCCAGCCGGTGATGCCCGGCTTGACTTTGTGTCGCACCATGTAGGCCTTGATCATCTCCCGGTACTGCTCGTTGTGCGCCACTGCGTGCGGGCGCGGCCCAACGATGCTCATGCGCCCTTGCAGCACGTTGATGAACTGCGGCAACTCGTCCAGTGATGTGCGCCGCAGGAAGGCTCCGAAGGGCGTGATGCGGGGATCGTTGCGCGTCGCCTGCTTCACCTGCGCACCGTCTTCCATCGTGCGCATGGTGCGGAACTTGTAGACCACGATTTCCTCACCCTGCAGACCATTGCGCCGCTGCCGGAAGATGATCGGCCCCGGCGAGGTGAGCTTGACGCCGGCGGCGATGATCAGCAGCACCGGTGAGATGAGCATCAGGATCACGCTGGCGAGCACGATGTCGGAGATCCGCTTGACCAGCTCGTTGGTGCCCGTGAACGGCGTTTCGCAGATACCGACGACCGGAATGCCGTTCATGTCCTGCAGCCGGCCTTGGATGATGCTGATGCCGAACACGTCGGGCACGAAGAACATCGATGCTGTCGTTCCCTGCACGCTCTCGAGCAGCTCGACGATGCGGGGCTGGGAGCCCAGGGGCAGCGTGATGTAGACCTCGCGGATGCCGTGTCGCCGCACATAAGGCGCAAGATCCTTCAAGTCGCCCAGACGACTGTCGGCAGCCGTGCTTTCGACGCGTTCATTGCTCCGGTCGTCGAAGTAACCAAGGAAGTGATGGCCTTCGTCACTTTCGGACAAAGCCTTTGCAACTTTGACACCGAGCCGGCCCGCGCCGACGACCACCGCACTACGCAGTGCCTCCGGATGCGCTGCCTGGCACTTGATGATCGTCTGCCCGAACCAAACCACCAGCCATTGCAGAACCGGGGTGATCAGAGCCCACGCAAAAAGCACCTCGGCTTCGAAGAAGCCCAGGCTGCGGGTCGCATAGCCGCACAGCGCGAGGATGGCGAGCAGCGACAGCCATGAGGCGCCGATGTCGACCGCCGCGCTCAAGAGGTTGTCGCGGAAGCGGTTGCGTCCGGGGAACGTGAGCGCGTAGATGAGCAGCAGCAGCACCAGAGTCGAGCGAAGCACGGGCTCGTCGAACCACAGCGTCACGGCGAGGAAGGTCGACGCCGTGACGGTGGGCTCGAGGAACGCCGCCACCAGCGAGGTGACCGACTGCGGAGCGCTGTAGAAGGTTCGCTTATAGCTGCGATCTTCGAACATGAGTCAAAGGATGCGGGCGGTACGTCCGCCTCTGGATGGTGCCGTGATCTGGCGAATGGCCGTGCGCGCACAGCCCCGACTGCTTGGACCTGCGTCACGGGCGGGAACTCCGTCATCAAACGGCGTGCCCGCCCGGCTCCCGTGACCGAGGGTGCAATGAAGAAACCGGTGCCTACAATGCATCGCATGCTAAACAGCTTGAACACGTTGCTGATGCCCGCGGCACTCGAGCGCCTGACGCTGGTCGTCAATCATGTGCTGGCGGGTGAGCCTGTGGCAACCGGGAGGTTGTGTCCTCATGCGGGGCGTTGCATCGCGTTTCAGTTGCGGAATTGGCCGTCCCTGTTGCCGCAACCGCCCGCGCTGGCGTTTCTCGTCACGCCTGCCGGCTTGCTCGAATGGTGCGGTCACGAAATGCCGGTGGCGGACCTGCACGTCACGGTTGATGCGGCGAATCCCGCCCTGCTCGGCGTGCGGCTGCTCGCTGGTCAGCCGCCGTCGATGGACATCCAGGGCGACGCCGCTCTTGCGGCAGACGTGCACTGGCTCGCCGAGAACTTGCGGTGGGACATCACTTCAGACCTGGAGCGACTGTTCGGGCCGGTGATTGCACATCAGCTCGGACACATCGGAGGCGGCCTGTCGTCGGCCTTGAGGCGTCTCGTGCAACTCGGCGGCCGCTGGGGTGGAGGCAGCGCACCCGCGTCACGGCAGCCGGCGTGAGGCAGCTCGCGCGTCTGATCTTCATCGGGTTCATCGTCCTGCGTTTCGGCCTGGACGAGTTGGCGCTGTCCGGCTTTCAGCGTCCGTGGACGAGTCGTCTTGCCCGGGCGGTGACGTTTGGTCGCCGCCTGAACGAGCCGCCCGGGGTGCGGCTGCGACGCGCGCTGGAACGGCTGGGTCCCATCTTCGTGAAGTTCGGGCAGGTCCTTTCGACGCGCCGCGATCTGCTGCCGCTGGATATTGCCGACGAACTCGCGTTGTTGCAGGACAGAGTGCCCCCGTTTCCCGGAGAAGTGGCGGCAAGGCTGGTCGAGCAGGCGCTGCGACGTCGCATCGACCAGGTCTTCGACCGTTTCGACGCCGAGCCGGTGGCCAGCGCATCGATCGCCCAGGTCCACTTTGCGACGTTGAAGGACGGTCGCGAAGTGGCGGTGAAGGTGCTGCGTCCCGGGATGCTGGGAATCATCGAGAGCGATCTGGCGCTGCTGCACCGCATGGCTCGATGGGCCGAGCTCTTCAGCGCCGACGCCCGGCGTCTGAAGCCGCGCGAGGTGGTCGCGGAGTTCGACACTTACCTGCACGATGAGCTGGATCTCGTGCGCGAGGCGGCCAACGCAGCCCAGCTCCGGCGCAACATGCAGGGTTTGGGCCTGGTGCTGGTGCCTGAGATGCTTTGGGACTTCTGCACCCCGACAGTGATCGTGATGGAGCGCATGTACGGCGTGCCGATCAGCCAGGGCACGCGCCTTCGCGAGGCGGGGGTCGACATCAGGAAGCTGGCCCGAGACGGTGTCACCATCTTCTTCACCCAGGTGTTCCGCGATGGCTTCTTTCATGCGGACATGCATCCCGGCAACATCCAGGTCAGCGTGGCGCCGGACACCTTCGGACGCTACATCGCACTCGACTTCGGGATCATCGGCACGCTCAACGAGTACGACAAGGAATACCTGGCGCAGAACTTCATTGCCTTCTTTCGCCGCGACTACAAGCGGGTGGCCGAGCTTCACCTGGAGTCGGGTTGGGTGCCCCCTGCCACCCGCGTGGACGCGCTTGAAAGTGCCATCCGTGCGGTATGCGAGCCGCAGTTCGATCGTCCGCTGAAGGACATTTCCCTTGGTCAGGTACTGCTGCGTCTGTTCCAGACCTCGAGGCGGTTCAACGTCGAGATCCAGCCGCAACTCGTGTTGCTGCAGAAGACACTGCTCAATGTCGAGGGGCTGGGCCGTCAGCTCGATCCCGAACTCGACCTGTGGAGCACGGCCAAGCCTTTTCTGGAGCGATGGATGCACGAGCAGGTGGGATGGCGCGGCCTGGTGGACCGCCTGAAGGCGGAGGCGCCGCGCTACGCGCAGATCCTGCCGGAGTTGCCGCGCCTCATGCATCAGCGATTGAGCGAGCCGCTGCGGACGTTCGATCGCGACAGCGCCGCTCTGATTGCGCTCGTCAGCGAGGTGCGCAAGACCAACCGGCTCCTGCAGGGGTTGGTCTGGGGTGGCCTGGGCTTCGTGCTGGGCGCGCTGGTCGTTCAGGTGCTGCTGCGCATGCAAGGTGCGTGAAGGTTCGCATTGCAGCCCCCCGCTCGCGGGTAGCGTCGGATGAAGCCCCGGAGATAATCCGCCGTTCATCGGCGCGTCCTCAGCGCCTGCACGAGGGATATGAAAGTCTTGCTTACCGGGGCAGCCGGCTTCATCGGCATGCATCTGTCAGAACGGTTGCTGGCGCGCGGCGACACCGTGGTCGGCGTCGACAACCTCAACCCCTATTACGACCCTCAGCTCAAGCGCGACCGCCTCGCCCGCCTGAGCGATCGTCCCGGCTTCTCCTGCCACGAGATCGACATTGCCGACCGCACGGCCATGGAAATGCTGTTCGCCGCCCAGCGGCCGGACGCGGTGATCAACCTCGCGGCGCAGGCGGGCGTACGCTATTCGCTGGTCAATCCGCACGCCTACATCGAGGCCAACATCGTTGGCTTCGTGAATGTGCTGGAGGGCTGCCGGCATCATGGCGTGAAGCACTTGGTGTATGCGAGCAGCTCCAGTGTGTACGGCGGCAACGAACGCATGCCGTTTTCAGAGCACCAGGGCGTGGACCATCCGATCAGCATGTACGCTGCCACCAAGAAGGCCAACGAGCTGATGGCCCACACCTACAGCCACCTGTACGGCCTGCCCACGACAGGGCTGCGCTTCTTCACCGTCTACGGACCCTGGGGCCGGCCCGACATGGCGCTGTTCCTGTTCACCAAGGCGATGCTCGAAGGCCGGCCGATCGAGGTCTTCAACGAAGGTCGCATGCAGCGTGACTTCACCTATGTCGACGACATCGTCGAGGGCGTGGTGCGCGTGCTCGACAGGCCTGCTTCACCGGCTCCCGACTTCGACGCGCACCTGCCTGATCCAGCACGCTCGCGGGCGCCATTCCGCGTCTTCAACATCGGCAACCAGGGTCCGGTGCAGTTGATGGACTTCATCCACGCCATCGAGAAGGCCTTGGGCGTCGAAGCGCAGAAGAACTTCCGTCCCCTGCAGCCGGGCGACGTCCCTGCGACATACGCCGACGTGAGCGAGCTGACGAGCTGGACGGGCTTCAAGCCGGGAACGCCGATCGAGACCGGCGTGGCGCGATTCGTGGAATGGTACCGCTCGTACTACAAGGTGTGAGCGGACCTTATCGACGCTTGCCATGAACCGTCCCTGCCTTTACCTCGTCGCTGGCGCCCGGCCCAACTTCATGAAGATCGCCCCCATCGTGCGGGCGCTGAAGGAAGACGGCCGTCTCGACTGGAAGATCGTCCACACGGGTCAGCACTACGATCGCGACATGAACGACGTGTTCTTCGAGGAGCTGGGCATCCCGCCGCCCGATGTGCGCCTGGGCGCCGGCGGCGGGTCGCACGCACAGCAGACCGCGAAGATCATGGTGGCCTTCGAGGAGCTGTGCCTGCGGGCGAAGCCGGATGCGGTGCTCGTCGTGGGCGACGTGAACTCCACGCTCGCGTGCTCCATCGTCGCCAAGAAACTGTGGATCCCGGTCGCGCATGTCGAGGCGGGCCTGCGCAGCGGCGACATGCGCATGCCGGAGGAGATCAACCGCCTCGTCACGGATTCCATCTCCGACTGGTTCTTCGTCACGGAGCCGAGCGCTGTCGAACACCTCGCGCGCGAAGGGCGTACCCGGTCGGTCTACGACGTGGGCCATGTCATGGTCGACAACGTGCTCTATCAGGCCGAGAAGCTGAAGAGCATGGACATCCGCGCGCTGGAATCCGACGACTTCAAGCTCCGCCATCGGCGCTACGGCGTGGTAACCCTTCATCGCCCATCGAACGTCGACAGCGAGGAGGCCTTGCAGCGTATCGCCCAGGCCTTGCGCGAGATCAGCCGGGATCTGCCGCTGGTGTTTCCCGTGCATCCGCGCACGCGAGGTCATATCGAGCGGTTCGGCATCGACCTTGGACCCGGGGTCGAGCTGATGGGGCCGCAGCCTTACATGGCCTTCCTGCACCTGTGGAAGGACGCCGCGGTCGTGCTCACGGACTCGGGTGGCCTGCAGGAAGAGACAACGGCCCTCGGCGTGCCGTGTGTCACCATTCGCGAAAACACCGAGCGGCCGGTCACCGTGGACCAGGGGACGAACGTGATTGCGGGTACCGACCCGGAGCGCGTCATCGCCGCCGCGCGCGACGCCATCGCCGGCCGGTCTTCGAAGCGCGGTCGCCGGCCTGCATTGTGGGACGGCCAAGCGGCGCGGCGGATCGTCGAGATCCTCGTTCGCGAGCTGGCGTCCTGGCCCCACGAGTAAGGGGGAAGGCGCGTACGGCGTGACATGTGGCGCCGGTCCAGGGTAGATGGTGTGGCATTCTTCTCGCAGTTTTCAATTGGGAAGGGAAGCTTTGATGACGACGATCGCCGTGGTGGGACTTGGCTATGTGGGCTTGCCGCTCGCAGTTGAGTTCGGCAAGAAGTTCCGCACGCTGGGCTTCGACCTGTCGAAGGAAAAAGTCGAGAGTTACGCCCGATTTGTGGACCCGACGGGCGAGGTGTCGACCGAGGATCTGAAGGCCGCCCGCCACCTTTCCTGCTCCACCGATCCAGCCGTGCTCAGCGAGGCCGATTTCATCGTCGTCGCCGTTCCCACGCCCGTCGACGACGCGCACCAGCCTGACTTCACGCCGCTGGTGAAAAGCTCCGAGAGCGTCGGCCGCCATATGAAGCCTGGCGCCATCGTCGTCTACGAATCCACGGTTTATCCGGGCGCCACTGAAGAGGTCTGCATCCCGATCCTCGAGCGCGAGTCGGGCCTGAAGTGGAAGAGCGGCTTCTTCGTTGGCTACAGCCCCGAGCGTATCAACCCGGGCGACAAGGAGCGCACGGTCACGAAGATCACGAAGGTGGTTTCCGGCGACACGCCCGCCACGCTGGCGAAGGTGGCAGAGGTTTACGGCGCGATCATCATGGCGGGGGTCTACCAAGCCAGCAGCATCAAGGTGGCAGAGGCCGCCAAGGTCATCGAAAACACGCAGCGCGACCTCAACATTGCGCTGATGAACGAGCTGTCTCTGATCTTCCATCGCGTGGGCATCGACACGCTGGAGGTGCTGAAGGCGGCGGGGACGAAGTGGAACTTCCTGCCTTTCCGCCCCGGGCTGGTCGGTGGTCACTGCATCGGCGTCGACCCTTACTATCTCACCTACAAGGCCGACAAGGTCGGCTACCACCCGCAGGTGATCCTCGCCGGCCGGCGCATCAACGACGGCATGGGCAAGTATGTGGCGGAGCAGACGGTCAAGCTGATGATCGCAAGTGGCCTGCCGGTGAAGGACGCCGACGTCATCGTGCTGGGCATGACCTTCAAGGAAAACTGCCCTGACCTGCGCAACAGCAAGGTGATCGACATCATCCGCGAGCTCAAGACTTATGGCGTGCGCGTTCACGTCCACGATCCTCTTGCCAGCTCGGCTGAGTGCGAGCATGAGTATGGCGTTCCCCTGACGCCCTGGGAGCAGCTTCCTAAGGCGCAGGCGGTGGTCGCGGCCGTCGCGCATCGAGAGTACGGTGAACTCGGCCTGCAGGGGATTACCGGCAACCTGGTGCCAGGGGGCGTCTTCGTCGACGTGAAGTCGGTGTACGAGGCTGCCTCGATCTCGGCCTTGGGGTTCAAGAGCTGGCGCCTCTGACGCCGCTGACTTCAGGCGAGGGTGACCGATGACGCTCAGAGCAAACAAAAGAGCGGCGCGATAAGAAGCCCTCTCTGCTGCCTAGGCGAAGGGGAGAGGGTCTGTGGCGAGGGGAGTGGGCGGCATCCAGGCCTTGCTACCCCCGCCTCCGATCGTGCTATTGCATCAATCTCTCTTGAATTCGAGAGAGCCGGTCAAGCCCCTTTCGCACCGGCGAGGCCACCCCGGCCGATTCCGTAGTACTCGATCCCTTCCTCGCGCATCAGCTGCGGGTCGTACAAATTCCGGCCGTCAAAGACCAACGGAAGCTTCAACGCGCCCTTCAAAGCTTCGAAATCGGGCGTGCGGAATTCCTTCCACTCGGTTGCGATGATCAGTGCCTCAGCGCCGTTCAGCGCCTCCGTCGCACTGTCGACGAACTCGACATTGGCCGAATCGCCGAGCAAAGCCCGGGCGGCCGGCATCGCAACAGGATCGTAAGCGCGGACGTGCGCTCCGCGGCGTC
>DASTGE010000013.1:0-6531 GCA_035719405.1 Burkholderiaceae bacterium | reverse complement strand
ACGGCGCGGCATTGCCGATGCCCTGTACCTGCGCCTGTCGCGCGCTTCGCTGTCGTGGCACGACCGGCATCACTCGGGCGACCTGCAGCAGCGCCTGGATCAGGCCAGCCACGCGCTCTTCGACTTCACGCAGACCCAGTTCATCTACCTGCAGAACGCGATCAACCTTCTCGGGCCGCTTGTTGCGCTGACGCTGCTCTCGCATAGCACCGGCATGCTCGCCCTGGTCGGGTACCTTCTCATTGCCGCCGTGATCGTGCGGTTCGACAAGGTGCTGATGCAGCTGGCCGAGCGCGAGAACCAGGCACAGCGACGCTATGCCTCTCGGCTGCTCGACTTCGTCGGCAACATCGGATCCGTCGCGAGTCTGCGGCTGCAGGAAGCCACCCGACACCTGCTCGACCGCCGGCTGCTGGCGGTGTTCGAGCCGCTGCGTCGCAGCATCGTGCTCACGGAGGTGAAGTGGTGCGCCGTCGACCTGCTCACCATCTCTCTGTCATGGGGGCTGGTCGTCGCATACGCCTGGAGTGCCAGCTCGGCCGCCGGCAGCGCAGTGATGCTCGGCAGCCTGTTCATGATCTACCAATATGCGCAGCAGGCGGCAAGTGTCGTCGGCTCGATCGCCGGCAATTACCAGAACTACGCCCGCATCCGCACCAACTTTGCCACCGCCGACGCGATCTGGCAGGCGCCGCAGCGCGACACCCAGGCCATGGCGATCGAGGCCGACTGGCAGCACATTCAGTTGCGCGATATCGGGTTCGCGCACGGCGCCCGTCAGGGAGCGCAGGAGCGCGGCGGCTTGCAGAGTGTGAACCTGGAGTTCAGGCGCGGCGAGCGCATTGCACTGGTCGGCCCCAGCGGATCCGGCAAGAGCACCCTGCTTCGCGTGCTGGCTGGCCTTTACGACGCAGAACGTGGACACATCGACATCGACGGTGTTGCGCGCCTGGGCCTCAAGCACCTCGGCCCCGTCGCGACTCTGATTCCGCAGGAAGCTGAGGTGTTCGAAGCGAGTGTGCGAGAGAACATCGCGCTGGACCAGCCGATCGATGACACACAGCTCGCCGAAGCCCTTCACGCCAGCGCCTTCGACATCGTGCTGCAAGGCATGCCGGACGGCCTGGACACCCACTTGTCAGAGCGTGGCGGCAATCTCTCGGGAGGACAGCGGCAACGCCTCGCACTCGCCCGCGGCCTGCTCGCGGCACGCGGCAGCTCGCTGCTGTTGCTCGACGAGCCGACGAGCGCACTCGATCCGTTGACCGAACTGCGAGTGCACCAGCGCATCGACGACGTGTTCCAGTGCGCGACGATCGTGGCATCCGTCCATCGCATGAGCCTGCTCGCTCACTTCGATCGTGTGGCGCTCATGGTGGCCGGACGTGTGGCGGACGTGGGCACGATCGAGGAACTGCTCGAGCGGCAACCGCTTTTCGCGCAGATGCTGCAGGGCGCTGCGGCCACTGCGACGTCGCCCGCAGCGATTCCTCACGCCGGGGCAGAGGCGACGTTCGCGACCGCCGGTTGATGTCGCCCGCGATGCCGCGATAAGCCTCCCGGCGCTCTTCCGCAGAAGGCTTCTCCCGCTCGACCCCGCTACACCCGGGCAAGTTCCACGCCGGTGCGAGACACCCGCAGGGCGCCTTCGGACGTCGGCAGCACCACAGTACCATCATCCAGCCGGTACTCTGTGACGCCGGACGGTTCCCAGCGCTCAATCGCGTTGGGCACCGACTCGTCCCGTAACAAGTGCTCGTATCCGAAGACCTTGTAGGTCCGACCATCCGACCCGCGAGCGTCGAAAGATTCGAGCAAATGCAATCGCTTGTCCATCGCTACCTCCTGACAGGTGGCTGCTGAAAGCCCTGGGCGAGGTGGAGTGGCCTGCCTGGCCTGCGGGATTCAGCTGTCCAACTGCCTGCATCTTGCAGCCGGCAACCACCCGACGCAATGCGGGGCCATGTCGGGCGTGCTGGCATTGGAAAGGTCGAAGGGCAAGCCGGTCCATTCTTGAATGTCCGGTGTCGGGCATCGAGCACTGCATCTGCGCCATAGCCAGATAGACGGGCGGAAACATGCGCGAATAACGCCCCGCATGGCATGTTCATCTAAGAATCGCACAGTCGACGCAGCGTAAGCGGGCGAATTTCATGACTGTTGATCGGGGCGCATAAAGCTGCGCTGCCCGGACGCCGAGAACCTCGTTTGTGCGGAGATTCGCAAAGGCGCGCGGACTCGCACTTCATACAAAGCATAGAACATCAGGGAAGGCCAAAGGCAATGCAATTTCGCCTCAAGAGCAAGCCGCGCGGCTGTGCGATCGGGACCGGCTCGGGACCTCGGGGGCGTCGTGCACTCGACGGTTGGCTCGACCGATGGATTGCAAACGTGGGCGACCTGGCGCGCCTGAATCAGGGCCATCCGATGATGGACGCCGTCATCGATGAGCAGCTCGGCCGGCAGATCCGAATTGGCGATCATTGGCTGACCGATTGGGCCTCGTGCAATTACCTCGGTCTCGATCTCGACGAGGAGGTGATGGCGGCCATTGCGGAAATGGTGGGGAAGTGGGGCACGCACCCGTCCTGGTCGCGCCTGCTTGGCAACCCCCGCCCGTATCTCGAAATCGAAGAGCAATTGACCGAACTGCTCGGCAGCGAGGACGTCATGGCTCTGCCGACGATTACGCACATCCACCTGTCGGTGATCCCGGTGCTTGCCGGCGAGGGGACGATCCTGCTCGATGCGCGTGCCCACAAGACCATTTACGACGGGGCCATGGTGGCCGCGGGCCGGGGGGCGCAGGTGCTTCGCTTCAGGCACAACGACCCAGAGCATCTGGAATCGCTGCTCCGCGGCTTGAGGGCATCGGCACCGCGCGTCATCGCCTTGGATGGCGTGAACTCGATGACAGGCAACATCCCCGACCTGCACGAGTTCTCGCGCATCGCGTTGCATTACGACGCGCTGCTGTATGTGGACGACGCGCACGGCTTCGGCCTGATCGGCGAACGCTCGTCGCGCGAGAACTGCCCGTACGGACGGAAGGGCAACAGCATCTTCCGCCACCAGAACGTGAGCTACGAGAACGCAGTGTTGGTCGGGGGTTTGTCGAAAGCCTACTCATCACTGCTCGCCTTTCTCGCGCTGCCTTCCGGTCTGAAGCAGGCGCTCAAGGTCCTCGCGCCTCCGTACCTGTATTCCGGTCCGTCGCCGGTGGCCTCGCTCGCGACAACGCTGGCGGGGCTCGAAGTCAATCGCAAGCGCGGCGATGCGCTACGCGCCGACATCTGGCAAAAGACATCACGCATCCTGGCCACGCTGCTCGAGCTCGGCGTGCGTACGCCCAACGAGTCCGGGCTGCCGATCATCGAGATCCCGCTCGCGAATCACGAGGAGATCGACGCCGCCGGCCGCTTCCTGTTCGAACAGGGCATCTATGTGACGATGGCGGCGTTCCCTCTCGTTCCAAAACGGGAGGTCGGCGTGCGGGTGCAGGTCACCGCGGCCAATACGGATGCTGAAGTCGATTACCTGATCGACGTACTGCACGAGTTCGCGCAGCGTTTTCCCTTGCAGAGCGTCGAGCACGAGACAGCCGAATGAGGCCGGACGCAGTGGCTGAATGGCTCGACGCGAGCCCGACGCGACTGCGTCGCACGACGCTCGCGCTGGCATGCGGGCTGCTCGTCAACGCACCTGCACTGGCCACACCCCAACCCACCGCGGACCCTGCTGGGGACCCGACGCAGCTTTCACTCGAACAATTGCTCGACCTCGATGTGCAGAGCGCTTCGAAGTTCACGCAGAAGGCATCGGAAGCGCCCTCCTCGGTGACGGTCATCAGCGCCGAGGACATCAGGCGCTTCGGCTACCGCACGCTGGCTGACGTGCTCAACAGCGTACGGGGACTTTACGTCCACAACGACCGCAATTACAGCTACCTCGGCGTGCGTGGATTCGGACCCCTCGGCAATTACAACTCGCGCGTGCTGCTGATGATCGACGGCGTCCGGCTGAACGACCCGATCTATGGGCAAGGCAGCATCGGCCGGGAGTTCCCGCTTGACGTCGACATGATCGAGCGCGTGGAATTCGTGCCCGGACCGGGATCGGCCATCTACGGCAGCAATGCCTTCTTCGGCGTCATCAACGTCATCACTCGCAATGGCCGCGGCCTGCCAGGGGCCGAGGCGTCGGTGGAGGCTGGCAGCCTGCGCACCGGCAAGAGCCGCATCTCCTATGGCCGGCGCTGGACCGGCAATGCGCAATTGCTCCTTTCCCTCACCGCTTACTCTTCACACGGAGGCGATCAAGCCTTCCCCGCGTTTGCCGTACCCGGCGTCACCGACGGCGTGGCACGGGGCCTGGATTGGGAGCGGGCCAACGACGCGCTTCTGAAGGCAAGCGTCGGCGACTTCACGCTGGAGGCGGCGCGTGGCCTGAGAAGCAAGGGCGTGCCGACTGCGAGCTTCCAGAGCGTGTTCGGCGACCCTCGTGAAAGGACGCGGGACGTGCAGTCGTTCGTCGCGTTGAGCTACGAGAGCGAATGGACGAAAGACACGACGGTCAGCGCGCGCCTCAACCGCGGCCGCTACAGCTATCGCGGCGACTACCCCTATGCCGACCCGGCGGCAGGCACGAGCATCGTCAATCTCGACTTCGCGAATTCCAGCTGGTGGGGCAGCGAAGTGAAGGTGGTCAACCGGGGGATCGAGGGCCACAAGTTCGTCGCCGGCATCGAGTACCAGCGCAACACCCGCAAGGACCAGGACAACTACGATGTCGCTCCGTCGGCCACTTACATCAGCGAGCACCACAAGTCGGGGCAATGGGGCCTGTATGCACAGGACGAGTATGCAATTCTTGAAACCCTGATGCTCAATGCCGGCGTGCGCCACGACCACTACAGCACCTTCGGCAGCATCACGAATCCTCGCTTGGCGCTGATTTATTCCCCGCTGCCGTCGCTGACCTTCAAAGCGATGCACGGCAGGGCTTATCGCGCGCCGAACGACGGCGAGTTGTTCTTCTCCAGCCAGCCCCTGCGATGGAAAGCCAACCCCGACCTCAAGCCCGAGCGCATCAGCACGCAGGAGCTGGCGCTCGAATGGCGGCTGGCAAGCCTGACGCGCGCGACGCTGTCGACGTTTCATTACCGTATTTCGGACTTGATCACGCTCGGCACCGATCCGGCCGACAACTTCCAGCAATACCGAAACGATGGAACGGCGCGCGTCAAGGGTGCCCAGGCAGAGATCGAGCGACTGTGGCGCAACCGCTCGTCGCTTCGCGCCACCTACGGCTATCAGTACGCCGTCGACCAGGCGGGCGAAAGACTCGTCAATTCCCCTCGTCACCTCGCAAAGCTCGACGCCTCGGCGCCACTCGTTGCCGACACCCTGCTGGGCGCGCTTTCGCTGCGCTACACGGGCGCCCGCCTCACGCGATCGGATGCGCGCGTGGGCGCCAGTGTGCTCGCCGATCTCACGCTCAGCTCCGAAAGTTTTGGACGCGGCGTGCAACTGTCCGCCAGCATCTACAACCTCTTCAACCACCGCAATGCCGATCCGGTGTCGGACGCGCACTTGCAGGACACGATCCTGCAGGACGGCCGGACTTTCCGGCTGAAGCTCAACGTACGCTTCTGAAAGCGCGCCAGGAAGTGCGGATGCTCATCGTGCTGCCGTGTCGACGTCCGACAGCGATGCGAGCCTGGCTGCGACGCAGGACCGGCCGTTGCGTGCGTTCTCTCGTGTGGACGCTGGTGCTCCTCGCGCAGCCCGTAGTGCCTGCCCACGCCCAGCAGGCCGAAGGGACCGTCAAGGCGGCCTTTGTCTTCAACTTTCTGCGCTTCACACAATGGCCTCCGTCGCGCATGTCCGCGCGTGACACGCCGATGTACGTGTGCGTGTGGAACGGCGACGCACGATTGTCTGAATCATTGAAAAGCCTTGCCGGGCGCAGCGTGGACGAGCACGTGGTGCGCGTGCTGGAGCTGGAACGTGCCGACGAACTGGGCCGCTGCAATGCGCTGTTCGTCCCCGATTCGGTCATGCGCTCGATGCCCGCCTCGGTGCTGCACAAAGCGGAACTGCTCGACGTGCTGACCATGGGCGACGCGGACGGCTTCGCCGCGGGCGGCGGCATGATCGGCCTGGTATCCGACGGCGCGCGCATACGATTCGAGATCAACGAGCGCTCGGTCAAGCGCAGCGGCCTGAAGCTTGCCGCGCAGCTGTACAAGCTCGGCAGACTGCTCAACGACGGAGGCGCGAAGTGAACGTGCACGCGCGCTTCAGCCAACTGCCCCTGCGCACCAAGCTCGGCCTCATCATGGCGCTCGCGCTCGGCGCCGGATTCGTGCTCGCGCTGACGGTGATCGTGGTGAATGAGCTGGTCGAGTACCAGCAACAGCAGCGCCAGCAGTTCGAAGCACTGGCCGACGTGCTGGGCTACAACAGCACCGCTGCAATCGCCTTCGATGATCGAAAGGCCGCAACCGAAGTGCTCGCGGCATTGGGCTCG
>DASTGE010000012.1:0-7736 GCA_035719405.1 Burkholderiaceae bacterium | reverse complement strand
CTCAAGATGAGTCTTGCCGGGGCCTTGAGCCCCCTGAAGAGTCGTTCGAGACCAGGACGTTGATAGGCTGGGTGTGGAAGCGCAGTAATGCGTTAAGCTAACCAGTACTAATTGCTCGTGAGGCTTGACCCTATAACTTTGACGACCGAACGTCGTTAAGGGCGGTCGTGCCGAGGTAGACGCAATCAGCTGAATTCGACTCTATGAATTGGCCGTTCAACCAATATAGGTTGGCGGCGACAAGTCAAGCCTGATGACCATAGCGAGGTGGTCCCACTCCTTCCCATCCCGAACAGGACAGTGAAACGCCTCTGCGCCGATGATAGTGCGGATTCCCGTGTGAAAGTAGGACATTGTCAGGCTATTTATTCGAATCCCCGGCCAGGCCGCACTGGTCGGGGATTTCGCTTTTGTCGATTGTTTTGCATCAGCGTTCACGGCCTGTTGAAACAGGTCGAGCGATCGTAGAATCCTGCCGTTCGATTCACGGGCGCGTCAGGAGTTGCGCCTTCACGTCCCGTTTTCTCTCGACGCAAAGAGCAGCCGGGGCTCCCGTTTTAGTGAGGCGGTTCATGCCGCGCGGAACCCTAAACGGGCCTAGGGCGTTAATAATGAGTCCTCTGCGGCGAGCATAGAACGTCTTCGCGATCTTCGGCAGTATCGACTTCTAGCAAGTATGGTTGCATACGTGCAGCGCGTCACCACACTGGGCCTGCTGCTCGCCGCCTTCATATGGACGTATTTCTGCCTCTCAGAGGGCCATGCGTTATGGGCAATGGTTGGCGCGCTGACGATCGTCTTTGGCTACGCCATCGTACTTGGCGTGGAGTTTGCCCTGATGGGCTTCGTCCACAAAGGCCAGTCCACGCCGAGGCCAAGCGGCCGTAGCGTCCTCAAGGCGTGGTTGTGCGAGGCGGTTAACTCGCCCCAGGTTTTTTGCTGGCGCCAGCCGTTTCGTACCAACGCCGAACCTGATTACTTGCCCCAAGGGGCAACTGGACAGCGTGGGGTGTTGCTCGTTCCTGGGTTCGTTTGCAACCGTGCTTTTTGGGCGCCTTGGATGAAACGGCTGAGAGCAGCCGGCATTCCGTTCCTGGCCGTCGACCTTGAACCGATGTTCGGATCGATCGACAGCTATTCTGGCGCGCTTGGTCGTGCGCTACGACGTCTCGAAGCTGCCACAGGTGTGCCGCCCCTGGTCGTTGCCCACAGTATGGGAGGGCTTGCGGTCCGTTCCTGGATGCGTATAACCGATGCCGATAAGCGTGTGCACAAAGTCATAACGATCGGTTCTCCCCACAACGGAACCTGGCTGGGGCGGTTTGGGAGGACCACCAACACGCGGCAGATGGCACTCGGTAGTCCTTGGCTCGATGAACTCGACCGGCAGGAATCGGCCACCCGGCGCGCCCTCTTTATTTGTTTTTATAGCGATTGTGACAACGTCGTGTTCCCGCCCTCGTCGGCCATGCTTGAAGGGGCGGACAACAGGCACCTGGCCGGCCTGTCTCACGTGCACATGGCCTTTCACGAGCAAATAATTACCGAGGCGTTGCGGTGGCTTGAAACTCCGCCGCAGCGAAAAGGCTCCGTTCGGGAAGCGGACATGCCTCCTTCCCGCGGCACGTCTTGAAATCCTCCATCGTGCCCCCATCGTCGAGCCGCTACATTAGCAGCGACCTCAAGGAGCATATGCACAAGCAAACCCTGTCCTTTCAGGCGGAGGTGCAGCAGATCCTGCACCTCGTGACGCACTCGCTGTACTCGAATAAGGAGATCTTCCTGCGAGAGCTGATCTCAAACGCCTCCGACGCCTGCGACAAACTGCGCTTCGAGGCGTTGAACAATGCGGCCTTGTACGAAGACGCGCCGAATCTCGAGATACGACTGAGCTTCGATCCGACAGCGAAGACGCTCACCATCAGCGACAACGGCATCGGCATGAGCGCTGAGGAGGCCGTCCAGCATCTCGGCACGATCGCCAAAAGCGGCACGCGCGAGTTCATGGCCAAGCTCGAAGGCGATCAAAAGAAGGACGCCAACTTGATCGGGCAATTCGGCGTTGGCTTCTACTCCGGTTTCATCGTCGCAGACCGCATTACGGTCGAGTCGCGTCGGGCCGGTCTTTCAGCGGACGAGGGTGTGCGATGGAGTTCGGAGGGTACCGGGGAATTCGAGGTCGAGACGATCCGCCGCGCAGCGCGCGGCACGGATGTCATTCTCCATGTACGGGACAGCGAGGAGGAATTCCTCAAGGCTTGGAAGTTGAAGTCCATCGTCTCGAAGTACTCAGACCACATTTCCTTGCCAATCCTCATGCTTAAGGAGGAGTGGGACGCCGAGAAGTCCGACTACAAGCAGACGGACCAGTGGGAGACTGTGAACAAGGCTGCGGCGCTATGGACGCGGCCGAAGGGCGAAATCACTGATCAACAGTATCAGGAGTTCTACAAGCAGATCAGCTACGACAGCGAGCCGCCGTTGGCGTACACGCACAATCGTGTGGAAGGGCGCACCGAGTACACCCAACTGCTGTACGTGCCTTCAAAGGCCTCATTCGACCTCTGGAACCGCGACAAACGGGGCGGTGTGAAGCTGTACGTCAAGCGCGTCTTCATCATGGACGACGCAGAGGCTCTGATGCCCGTGTATTTGCGCTTCGTCAAAGGCGTGATCGACTCAGCGGACCTGCCCCTGAATGTCTCGCGCGAGCTGCTGCAGGAGAGTCGGGATGTGAAGGCGATCCGCGAAGGTTGCGCCCGCCGGGTCCTGTCGATGCTCGAGGACCTTGCCGAGAACGAGAAGGACAAGTACGCGGCGTTCTGGAAGGAATTCGGCGCCGCGCTGAAGGAAGGTGTCGGCGAGGACCATCAGAATCAGGAGCGATTGGCCAAGCTGCTGAGATTCGCTTCGACGCATGGGGACGAAGGCATTTCCTTCGCTGACTATGTGAGCCGAATGAAGGAGGGCCAGGAGGCCATTTACCACATCACGGCGGACACTCTGGCCGCAGCGAAGAGCAGTCCTCACCTTGAGATCTTTCGCAAAAAGGGAATCGAGGTGCTGCTGCTGGCTGACCGGGTTGACGAGTGGATGCTCGCGCACCTTTACGAGTTCGACGGAAAACCGTTGCAGAACGTGGCGAAGGGCGCTGTCGACCTCGGTAAGCTGCAGGACGACGAGGAGAAGAAGAAGGCCGAGGAAGCTGCCGAAGCCTTCAAGCCGGTGCTTGAGCGCCTGAAGACCTCGCTGAAGGAGCGGGTGAAGGATGTTCGGGTTACCACCCGGCTGGTCGATTCACCGGCGTGCCTTGTCGTGGAGGAGGGGGAAATGAGCGCGCACTTGGCGCGTCTGCTGAAGCAGGCGGGCCAGAAGGCGTCTGACGCCAAGCCCATCCTGGAGGTGAACGCCGAGCATCCGTTGGTGCTGCGGCTGGACGATGATGAGCGGTTCGACGACCTCGCACACATCCTTTTCGACCAGGCGTGGCTCGCGGAAGGCGGGCAGCTCGACGATCCGGCGTCTTACGTGCAGCGGGTGAACCGTCTGTTGAGCTCGGCGTAGGCTTGCCGGCTTCAGCCGTCAAGGCTCATCGCTTCGACCTGCTCGCGCAATTGGGCGGTCTGCTGCGACCAGTAGGCGGGTGTGCCGAACCAGGGAAAGGCGGCCGGAAATGCGGGATCGCTCCAGCGTTCGGCCAGCCAGGCGCTGTGATGGATCATTCGAAGCGTGCGCAACGGCTCGATGAGCGAGAGTTCGCGACGATCGAATTCCATGAACGCCTCATAGCCATGCAGCAACGGCACCAGTTGTCGGCTGCATTCGCCTGTGGTGCCGGGAAGCAGCATCCACAAGTCCTGAACGGCCGGGCCGCTGCACGAGTCGTCAAGGTCGACGAAGTGCGGCCCTTCCCCTTCTCGCCATAGTACGTTGCCAGGGTGGCAGTCGCCGTGGAGTCGGAGCTGTCTCGTCGGCCTTGCCTGAAACAGCTGTTCCGCTCGGTCGAGGGCAGCATCGCATGCGGCATTCCACGCTGACAACTCGTTGTGAGTGACGAAGCCGCCATTCAGCACGAAGGCCTGGGGGACGCGGCCGAACGTATCGATATCGAGCCGCCGTCTGTACTGGAAGTGACCTCGGCAACCAATTGCATGCAGGCGTCCAATGAAGCGGCCGAGCCACTCGAGCGTGAGTTCATCCTCGAGCTCCGGCGCCCGCCCTGCGTTGCGTTTGCTCACGCTGAACCGATAAAGCACGCCATCGTATTCGGCACGCGCCAGTGTCCCTCCAATAGGAAGCTTGAGTGGCGGCACCACCGGTACCTCGCCGTCGGCCAACTAGAGCGCGAAAGCATGTTCTTCAAGGATCTGTTCATCCGACCAACGGCCGGGACGATAGAACTTCACGACAACCGCACTCCCGTCCTCGAGAAAGACTTGGAATACACGGTTCTCATAAGAGTTGAGTTGGAGCAGCCGGCCGTCACCGCGGAAGCCGACGACGTCCAGGGCCTCGAGCACATGCTGAGGCGTAAGTGCTGCGTACGCGTGCGAAGAATTGGAGGGCAAGGAGGATGACATCCGGCCATCCTAGTCTGACCAGGAGCCTGCGACGCTCCCGAGGGATCGGTGCGGGACGGAACCGCGCGCCTCCGACGTATGTCCGGTGTGTCCAAGCCACGGGCCATATCGGGATTGCCGGTCACGTGCGGCGGAAGTCACCGTCATTCTTCGGCAACATGGCCGGTCCCACCCAGCCGGGATCTCACTTCCGATACCGCGTTGAGCAGTTCATCGACCTTTCTTGCCTGCACTTTCAGCTGATAGTCGATCTCGGCGGGGCTGCCTTCTACAAGCTCTTCAAGCTGCGACGCGAAATCTTCCGGAGGGAGTTTCAGCCGTGCCTGGGACTCGGCCCCTTCACGAACGACCTTCGCTCCGGCGCGTCTGGCAATCCTGAGCATCGGCACGTTTTCGCTCAACGCCTGAATCAAAAGCGTATCGACGCGCCGGTTGCCCGCATGCAGCACTGCGTGCTCGAAGAGGCGTGAACCGTAGCCGCGGTGGCGCGCCTTCGGCAGTACTGACACACCGAATTCCGCCATTGGAAGGGCGGGCGGATGGCTCTCGATGTATGCCAAATGAGCCATCGCAATCAGCTCAATTCGACGGTTGAAGATGCCGAACACCTCGTCCCGCTCGAAGTCCATCAGGTCGACGTAGTGGCTGATCTGAGTGTCAGAAGCGGGGTAGCCAAAGCGCAGGTAGCGGTCGGCCTCTTCGAGCGCGAGCAGGTGCTTCAAAATCCGCGGACGGTGGCGCTCTGCGAGTGAGCGGATCGGAACCCAGCGGAAAGTCTGAACGGACGCCGACGCCGGGCGCTGATGAGGTTCTTCGCTGGCGCTCCTTCGGGAATCTTGCGCGTATCCCATGAGGTCCTCCGGGATAGGTGAATACCCTGATGCTAGTGGAGAAGCGGCAGCAGTCGATGCAGCGACCCTCATTGTGCACTGCAGCACAGGGCGTTTCGAGAGCTGCCTGTGCTATAGTCATCGGCTTTCCTATCTGCGGCAGGGAATCGAGCCTGAGAGGCGGCAGCAACAAGCGGCACCGAAGGCATCAACTTGAAACGAACGCCGCACCCATCTGAAAGAACCCTCATGAAAACCTTCAGCGCCAAACCGGCCGAGGTGCAGCACGAGTGGTTTGTGATTGACGCCACCGACAAGGTACTCGGACGTGTCGCCAGCGAAGTGGCACTCCGTCTGCGTGGTAAGCACAAGCCAATCTATACACCTCACGTCGACACCGGCGACTTCATCGTCGTTGTCAACGCCGACAAGATCCGTGTCACGGGAAACAAGGCCATTGACAAGGTCTACTACCGGCATTCCGGATACCCGGGCGGCATCTACGCGACGAAGTTCAAGGATATGCAGGCCAAGCATCCTGGGCGCGCGCTTGAAAAGGCGGTCAAGGGGATGTTGCCGAAGGGCCCCCTCGGTTACGCGATGATCAAGAAGCTGAAGGTATATGCAGGGCCTTCGCACCCGCATGCCGCTCAGCAACCCAAGACCCTTGCGCTTTAAGGAACAGGCTGATGATCGGTCAATGGAACTACGGCACAGGACGCCGCAAATCATCGGTGGCCCGCGTTTTCATCAAACAGGGTAGTGGCCAGATTGTTGTCAACGGAAAGGCGCTGGACGAGTACTTCGGTCGCCAGACGTCGATCATGATCGTCAAGCAGCCGCTCCTGCTGACGAACAACGAGGCGGCGTTCGATATCAAGGTCAATGTGCACGGCGGCGGCGAGTCCGGGCAAGCGGGCGCCGTTCGTCATGGCATCACGCGAGCGCTGATTGATTACGATGCCGCGCTGAAGGCCGACCTGAGCCGCGCCGGTTTCGTGACCCGAGACGCGCGCGAGGTCGAGCGCAAGAAGGTGGGCCTGCACGGAGCTCGCCGGCGCAAGCAGTTCAGCAAGCGCTGACACCCCCTTTTGCGGGTTTCCGCTCAAAGCCGCCCTTGCAGGGCGGCTTTGTACTTTGGATGCGCAGTTTCGTCTCCAAGTATGGGATCATTGCATTATGTTCCGGAGCTTCTCGTCATGATCGCCGCCGCCGAAACCACTTCCTCCACCGAACTGCCTGCCCCGCTGATCTTCACCGACAGCGCCGCTACCAAGGTTGCCGAACTGGTGGCTGAGGAAGGAAATCCGGACCTCAAGCTTCGCGTCTTCGTGCAAGGTGGTGGCTGTTCGGGCTTCCAGTACGGCTTCACGTTTGATGAGGTCATCAATGAAGACGATACGCAGATGGCGAAGAACGGCGTCACCCTGCTGATCGACGCAATGAGTCTGCAGTACCTTGTCGGGGCTGAAATCGACTACAAGGAAGACCTTCAGGGTGCGCAGTTCGTGATCAAGAATCCGAACGCGACGACGACGTGTGGCTGCGGATCGAGTTTCACGGTCTGATCCTTGGATCCGGCCGAGCTTGGCCTGAAAAGAGAGGCCGCCTTTCAAGGCGCTCTCTCTTTGAGATGCGCCTGACCTCAGGCGGGGTAGAGGGAGCCAAGCACGCGCGGTCCGCTCGCTCCAGTAACCTCTGGTCGATTCCCGGGTAGACGCTCGACGAAAGCGCGAGCCAGCCACGCAAAGGCCGCCGCTTCGACCTGCATCGCGGGCACGCCAAAGGCATCCGTGGTTTGCACATGCGCATTGGGTGCAAGGGCGGCGAGTCGGTGCATCAGGTGGAGGTTCATGGCGCCGCCACCGCAGACCAGCAGTTCGGTAGCATCTGGCTGGTAGGCGTTCAATGCTTCGCAGGACGCACGCGCCGTGAATTCGGCAAGCGTAGTCTGCACGTCCTGCGGGTTGGCTCCCGCCGCGTGGGCGTCGAGATGAGTTTTCAGCCATGAGGCGTTGAACAGATCTCGCCCAGTGCTCTTGGGCGGTGCCCGGTCGAGGAAGGGCTCAGACATCAGCGATGCGAGCAGCGTCGGTAGCGCACGCCCGCCGGCTGCCCAGCGCCCTTGTTCGTCGTATCGGGAACCAATGTGCTGCAGGCACCATTCATCCAGCAGCGCGTTGCCGGGTCCGCAGTCAAAACCCCTGACCGGGCCGTCCGGCGGGATGAGCGTCAGATTCGCAATCCCGCCGATGTTCAATACGGCCATCGATGAGTGGGGTCGCTGAAAGGCGACGGCGTGGAACGTAGGAACGAGGGGTGCGCC
>DASTGE010000011.1:0-2731 GCA_035719405.1 Burkholderiaceae bacterium | reverse complement strand
GCTTCGTCGATCAGCCCGGCGTTCAGGTCGGAGTCGATCGACATCTGCTTGCCCGGCATGGCATCCAGGGTGAAGCGCGCCGTCACTTCGGAAATGCGCACCGCGCCGTGGTTGATGACCACATACTGTATGGCGATCAGGATGAGGAAGATCACCGCGCCGATGATGTAGTTTCCCCCCACCACGAAGTTCCCGAACGCCTCGATCACGTGGCCGGCCGCCGCCGTGCCCTCGTGGCCGTGCAACAGCACGACGCGCGTGGAGGCCACGTTCAGCGCCAGGCGCATCAGGGTGGTGCCGAGGATGACGGTCGGGAAGACCGAGAAATCCAGCGGCCGCTTGGCGGAGACGGACGTCAGGATCACGATCAGCGCCAGCACGATGTTGAACGTGAACAGCACGTCCAGCACCAGCGGAGGCAACGGCAGGATGACCATCGACATGATGGCCATCAGGAACACCGGGGTCGCGACGCGGTGTTCGCGCGCGAGGGCGCCAAGGCGGGTCAGGGGGTTCATCGCTCGGTGCTCAGGTCATCGGCATCGGGCACATGAAGGTCGGCCAGCGTCGGGCGCGTGGCACGGCGACCCGCACTGAAGGCCTTGAGCTGGAACACATAGGTCAGTACCTGCGCGACCGCGCGGTACAGCGCCGCGGGGATCTGCTGGTTGACCTGGCTGGTGTTGTAGATGGCGCGCGCCAGCGGCGGCAGTTCCAGCACCTCGATACGGTGCGTCTCGGCCACTTCGCGGATGTATAGCGCCATTTCATCGACGCCCTTGGCCACGAGGAATGGCGCCTCGGCTCGCTTCGTGTCGTACTTCAACGCCACTGCATAGTGCGTCGGATTCACAACCACCACGTCGGCGGCAGGCACCGTCTTGGCGATCCCGCGGCGCGCGATCCGACGCTGGAGTTGGCGAATGCGCTGGCGCACTTCCGGGCGGCCTTCGGTCGTCTTCAGCTCTTCCTTCAGCTCGCGCAGGCTCATGCGCTGACCACGCAGGAACAGCAGCCGCTGCATCGGCGCATCGACCAACGCGAACAGCACGAACACCGTCACGAGTGCCAACAGGCCGTCGACCATCAACGCCGCTCCCCGCAGCAGCGCCTGGTCGAGCCGCTGGCCTTGCAACTGCAGAAAGTGCTCCTGGCTGCCGGTGGCAACATGCCACAGCACCGCACACAGCACGAGCGCCTTGCCCAGCGTCAGCAGCGTCTCGCCGGCGTGACGCGCGGTGAAGATCCGGCCGAGGCCCGTGAGCGGGTCCAGCTTGCCCGGCTTCGGCTGCAGGTGTGTTGCGTTGAACATCCAGCCCCCCGGCAGCAGCGATGCCACGAGGATGGCCGCCGGCACCGCTGCCAGCGGCAGCACCATCTTCACCAGCAGCAACCCGGCGTCGCGCATCGCGGTCGCCACGGTGCTGTCGAAGACGCTTTGGTTGTCCAACGGCGCCCAAACGTGTCCGAACAGTGCGCGAAAGTCCTGCAGGTAGTCGGGCGTCAGCGCGATCAGCAGCTTCAGCCCGACCAGCAGGCCGACCGCAGTGGCCAAGTCTTTCGAGCGGGCGACCTGGCCTTGCTCGCGCGCCTTGCGCAGCTTCTGCGCTGACGGCTTTTCGGTCTTCTCGTCGTTGAACTGCTCAGCCATGAGTCGCGACCATCCATTGCGTGCGCAACAGGTCCAGAACGCGGCGTGTGAGCTGCATGTAGTGCTCGGGCAGGAAGCGCACCATCTGCGTGAGCATCAGCAAGCCGAAGACGGTGACCACCGAGAACCCGAGCGAGAACAGGTTCAGCGCTGGCGCAATGCGGTTGAGCAGTCCGAAGCCGATCTGCACGACCAGCGCAGAAAACACGATCGGCAGCGCCAGCAGCAGGGCCGCGCTGAACACCCAAGCCACGCCGTGTGCCAAGCCGTGCAGCGACGCCAGCGCGATGCCGCTGCCAACCGGCCACACGCGCAGGCTTTCGCCGAGGACGGCCACCAGCACCATGTGGCCGTCGACTGAAAAGAACACCACGATCGCCAGCACGTACAGCAGGTTGGACACCACATCGGACGAGGTGCCGTTCAGGGGATCGTTCATCACCGCCATCGACAGCCCCATCTGCGACGACACGACGAAACCGAGCGTGGTGACGGCGGCCATCGTGAGGCTGAGCGCGAGGCCCACCACCGCGCCCGCGCCCAATTGCTCGGCGGTCAGCAGCAGGCCGTGCGCAGACCACGGGTTGAGCCCGACGGGCGTCTGCACCACCGGCAGCAGGATCACTGCAAGCACCAGCGCAACCAGCACGCGCACCGCATTCGGCACCATCGAATCGCCGAGCACTGGCGCCATCGTCAACATCGCGAGCGCGCGGCAAAAAGGCCACCACAGGGCGAACAGCGCGGCGAGCATCTGCGGGAAGACCAGTTCCATGTCCGCCGTTCCTTCAGCCGACCATTGCCGCTGCACGCTGGAAGATCGAGACGCAGAAGTCCATCAGCAACCCGATCATCCAAGGCCCGGCCAGCGCCAGCACGGCCAGCGTGACGAGCAGGCGCGGAAGGAAGCTCAGCGTCTGCTCGTTGATCTGCGTGGCGGCCTGGAACATGCTGACGATCAGACCCACCACGAGCGCCGGCGCGATCAGCACCGCCACCAGCAGCGTCACTAGCTGAAGGCTTTCTCGAACGAGGTCCGCAGCGTTGTCGGGCGTGATCATCAGTGCTGGACGCTGCTGA
>DASTGE010000010.1:0-9733 GCA_035719405.1 Burkholderiaceae bacterium | reverse complement strand
TGGCAGAACAAGGACAACAGTCCGTGGTGAGCCTCTTCGCAGCCTCATTCTTCCTGTCGCGCCCGTCGCCCCTGGCGCGCTTTCTGACCCCAAAGGACATTCCCGCCCTTCTGCGTCTGGAGGCGCAGAAGTGGACAACGGATCAGATGGCGGACGAACGCCAATTGGCCTCCCGCATCGAACGCTGGCCGGAATTGTCCATCGGCAGCTTCGATCCCGAGACGGGTGAGGCCCTCGCATCGCTGTTCATGCGTCCTATCGATCCGGCGTCGCTCGAGCAGATGCGCTCCTGGTTTGATACAGTGCACGCACCCGAGCCCGGAGCTTCCGCTCGCACGCTGTTCGGCATCAGCCTGACGAGCGTCAACGCCGATGCTGCCGACAGCCTCTTCCGCTTCTTCTGGCCGATTGCCTTGCGTGCCGGCTGGCGAGACATCTACCTCGGCTCCCCCATTCGGGGCTATTCGAAACAGAAGCATTGTGAGCCGGCTGTTACGCCTGAGGAATATGCGCGCCGCCAACAAAATGGAATGCCCGCCGATCCTCAATTGCGTTACTACTATCGCCGCGGCTTTACGCAGCTCGTGACGATCAAGCCTGACTATTTCCCGCATCCGGCATCCCTGAATTACGGCGCCTTGATCAGAGGACGCGTCCCGCTGTCATGGATTGGCCCTGTCTGGCGCCGGCTGCCGAAGGCGGCAGTGAAGCGCCTGACCAGTTCGCTCGCATGGATGATGAACGCATGAACGGCTCATCGCAGTCGGCGACAGGCGTTGCGGCAATACTGCCCGGCGCGGTGTACTGGACGCCCAATACGGCTCGCGCGCGATGGTTCGATGCGATCTCGCTGCTGCTTCCTGCAGGCGAGACGTTCGTCATCGAGGCCGTCCGCGATGCTTGCGCAGCGTGGCCTGCGCACGACGCCTTGCGCAAGGCGGTCCAGCATCTCATCGACGAGGAGCACGCCCATCAACGCGCGCACGATCGCTACAACGAGCGCCTGGCCGCCGTCGGGCTCCCGGTCGGTGCACTCACCGACCGTCTTGCTTCAATGATGGCGCCGATGCGGGCTTGGCCGCTTGAGGAGCGAGTGCTGATGGCTGCCGCTCTGGAGCAATGCACGGCGCTGTTGTCGCGCGAGGTGCTGCGCAACCGCGCATGGCTCGGACCGCACGAAAGCGCGACCACAAGAATGTGGCGATGGCATTGTGAGGAGGAGATCGGGCATCACGGCACTGCGATCGCGCTGGCGGCGATCGCGCCGCGCCGAATCTGGACCTGGCCTCTGATCCTCGTGCTCGCGGCGGTCTGGCTCACCAGCGACATCCTTCGATTCCAGTCCGCCCTTCGCGCGACAGATCTCCGGCTCGGCAGGGTGGGACGCTGGCAATCCTTGCGCGACAGCCTGCAGTTCGCGGCGCAAACCGCTCCCGGCGTTGCCCGTCTTCTTGCGGGCGGCATTCGGTCTGTGTTCTTGAAATTGCCGGGTCAGCGTCGATGACTCCGCATGTCACACCGATGCAACATCGCCCGTTTATAAACGCGGGCTCTCTGCGGTGAATGACGAACGTCCATGTCCCACGCTTCTTCCCTGTGTGCGTCCGACCGGGTCCGGGCCGGCCTTGAAATCGAACGTGAACTGCTCCTGGAATTCAGTCGTCCGGCGCCGTGGACACTCCTGTTCCACACCCTGCTCGAATGGGCACTGATCGTCGCAGCCATCGTGCTCGCCGTGCACTCCGGCGTTTGGGTGAGCCTCCTCGCCATCGCCTTCATCGGCACACGCCAGCATGCGCTGCTCGTATTGATGCATGAGTTTTCCCATCGCCAATTCAGCCGTACACGCCCGGGTCTCAACGACATGATCGGCGACGCATTGACGGCATTGCCACTGTTCATCACGATCCACGGCTTTCGCCGCGACCACATGCAACATCATCGGGCACCGTCAACCGACGAAGATCCGAACTGGACAAGTTCACTGCGCCGGTCGCGCTATCGCTTCCCTCGCACGCGACCCCAAATGGCGTGGCTGCTGTTCCTGCACGGCATCGGCTTCTACGCGCTGCAAGACATCAAGGGGTACCTGTTCGACGCAAGCATGGCGACGCGATTGCCATTCATGACGAAATTGCGTCAAGCGCTGCTTTGGCTCGCGGTGGCAGTCGCTGCCTCGGCATTCAATCTGTGGTCAGTGCTGGCCGTGTACTGGATCGTGCCGATGCTCACCGTGCTCATGGCGCTGCTGTATTTACGGGACGTCGCCGAGCACCATGCGATGCCGGGTCGAGGTCTCGAAGCCTCGAGAACGACACTCGCCGGACCGCTTGAAAGCTTCCTCATTGCCCCGCATGCGGTCGGTCTGCACGCCGAGCACCATTTGTATCCCTCGGTGCCGTTCTGCCGACTGCGGCGCCTGCATCGCCTGCTCAGCACGCGGGCAGGTTATATCGAGCATGCGGTCGTGACGCGAGGCTACCTCGCTGGAATGCTGCGCGAGGTCTCACATGCGCGTTAGCTCGAGAATTCGCAGAGCCGCCATGAATTCAAGGCGGAATTGACGCCATTCAAGCCTCGGTGCGAGAATGCTCTCGCTCCGGGGTGCGTGCTTATCCAAAGCCTGCTGAGACGGTGAGAACCGAACCCGCGAACTTGAACCGGCTAGAACCGGCGTAAGGAGAGCCGTCCTCCCGGACGTGCCGTGCACCTTCGTTCCATATTGACGAAAGGGGCATGGCGTGGATGGGGCGATCTTCGGAGCAAACGCACTTTCGAAGGAGCCCCGATGAACGCCCCCGATCTCGCCCGCACGCTCGCTCTCACCCGGGAGCCTTTCCCGGCTTCCCGCAAGGTCCACGTCCAAGGCACGCACCAGAACCTGAACGTGCCCATGCGCGAGGTCACGCTCACCAGCGGCGAAACCGTCACCCTCTACGACACCTCCGGGCCGTACAGCGACCCCGCAGCAGACATCGACGTGCGCCGCGGCCTCGCTGACGTGCGCTCCGTCTGGATCGGCTCGCGAGACGATACGGAGCACTATCAAGCCCGCGCGCGCCAAGCGCTGGACGACGGCGTCAAGGGCGATGACCACGCGCGCGTCGAAGCACTGCGCTCGGAGGCTTCGGCCCTGCAACGCAATCCGCGTCGCGCCAAAGCCGGAAGCAGCGTCACGCAGATGCATTACGCCAGGCGCGGAATCGTCACGCCTGAAATGGAATTCGTCGCCCTGCGCGAGAACGGCCGGCGCGAATGGATGCGCAAATATCTGGCGGACGCCGAGCGCGAGCAGCGCCTCGCGGGCAATGCAATGGGTGCCCGCATTCCCGAAGTGATCACGCCGGAATTCGTGCGCGACGAGGTGGCGCGCGGCCGCGCCATCATCCCGGCGAACATCAATCACACCGAACTCGAGCCGATGGCCATCGGCCGCAATTTCCTCGTCAAGGTCAATGCCAACATCGGCAATTCGGCCGTCACGTCGAGCATCGAGGAGGAAGTCGAAAAGCTGGTATGGGCGATCCGCTGGGGCGCCGACACGGTGATGGACCTTTCCACCGGCCGCAACATCCACACCACGCGCGACTGGATCATCCGCAATTCGCCGGTACCCATCGGCACGGTGCCAATTTACCAGGCATTGGAAAAGGTCGGCGGCGTGGCCGAGGACCTCACCTGGGAAATCTTCCGCGACACGCTGATCGAACAGGCCGAACAGGGCATCGACTACTTCACCATTCACGCGGGCGTGCGGTTGCCCTTCATCCACCTCACGGCACGCAGGCGCACCGGCATCGTCTCGCGCGGCGGTTCGATTCTCGCGAAGTGGTGCATCTCGCATCACAAGGAGAACTTCCTCTACACGCACTTCGACGAGATCTGCGAGATCATGAAGGCGTATGACGTGAGCTTCTCGCTGGGCGACGGCCTGCGTCCCGGCTCCACCGCAGATGCGAATGATGAAGCGCAATTCGCCGAATTGCGCACGCTGGGCGAGCTGACACAGATTGCATGGAAGCACGACGTGCAGACCATGATCGAAGGCCCCGGCCATGTGCCGATGCATCTGGTGCAGGCCAATATGGAGGAGCAACTCCGGCATTGCGGCGAAGCGCCCTTTTACACGCTCGGCCCGCTGGTGATCGACTGCTCGCCCGGCTACGACCATATCGCCAGCGCCATCGGCGCCGCGATGATCGGCTGGTTCGGCACGGCGATGCTGTGCTACGTGACGCCCAAGGAACACCTCGGCCTGCCCGACCGCGACGACGTGAAGCAGGGTCTCATCGCCTACAAGATCGCCGCACACGCGGCCGACATCGCCAAGGGCCATCCCGGTGCGCGCGCCCGCGACGACGCGATCAGCAAGGCGCGCTTCGAGTTCCGCTGGCACGACCAGTTCAACCTCGGCCTCGACCCCGATACGGCGCGCGAATTCCACGACGAGACACTGCCCAAGGAGGCGAGCAAAGTGGCTCACTTCTGCTCGATGTGCGGCCCGAAGTTCTGCTCGATGAAGATCACGCAAGAGGTGCGCGAGTTCGCGGCCGTTCAGGAAGGAATGGCGGCCAAGAGTGCGGAGTTCCGGGCGCACGGTGGTGAGCTTTACATCCCCCTCACCCCAGCCCTCTCCGCCTCCGGGGGAGAGGGAGGAACCTCTTCTCCCTCTCCCGCTGGCGAGAGAGCGCAGAGGTGAGGGCCATGCCGCGCATCGGCATTGCCGGCGCGGGCCTCCTCGGTCGCCTGCTCGCCTGGCGCCTTTCGCGCAAAGGGCTGACGGTCGACGTCTTCGACCCCGCTCCCGGACCCGGCCCACGCTTCGGTGAAACGGGCGCGACCCAGCACGCTGCGGGCTTCACGGCCGCCGGCATGCTAAGTCCGCTCGCCGAGCTCGATTGCAGCAGTCCGCGCATCGCTGCCCTGGGCTGGCGCTCCATTGATGCATGGCGAGCCATCGTCCAGGTGCTGCATGCACGTCCCGCGTTCGCGCAGCGCGGCAGCCTGCTGCTTGCACACCGCTCCGATACCGGGGCAGCGCAACGCGTGCTCGCTCGGTTGCAGGCTTGGCCGGAGCGCCCGCCGCAAGCCTTGAGCCTCGTGCAACTGGCGGAGCTGGAGCCTTCATTGCAGGGCGCCGCGCATGCCTGGCTGTTGCCCGACGAGGGCCAGATCGACACGGTTCAGGCCATGCTCGCGCTTCAAGCCGAGGCCGCGGGCGTGACCTGGCATTGGCAACGCAGCGTGATCAACATGCAAAGCGGAAGGCTTACGCTCGAAGACGGCCTCACGCATCGCTTCGATCTCGTATTCGACGTGCGCGGAGTCGGCGCGCGGTCGGCGCTGCTTGTGCGTGGGGTGCGCGGCGAAACGGTATGGCTGCAGGCCGTATCGCATGGGCTCACAAGGCCTGTGCGGCTGCTGCATCCACGGCATCGCGTCTACATCGTCCCGCGCTCGCCCGATCTCGTGCTGCTGGGCGCCAGCGAGATCGAAAGCGAAGATCGCTCGCCGGTCTCGCTGCGCAGTGCGGTTGAGCTCATGAGCGCGGCACACAGCGTGTGCCCGAGGCTGGCGGAAGCACGCATCGTGCGTCTGGACACCAACCTGCGCCCAGCCCTGCCCGACAACGAGCCCCTGCTCGATGTGCAGCCCGGCATCGTGCGCATCAACGGCCTGTTCCGGCACGGCTGGCTGCTTGCGCCGGCTCTGGTCGACGATGCACTCGCGGTGTGCAAGGAACTGAAGGAGGTTGCGGCATGACGACGACCGCCAGGAATACTGCGGCAGACACGACGCGAGACGCAGCGCCAGGCACGATGAGCATCAGGCTGGACGGCAAGCCCTGCTCCGTCGCGCCGGGGACCACGCTCGCATCTCTCGTTGCTGCGCTGGGCCATGCGCCCGCAGGGGTCGGCACGGCCGTCAACGGCAGCTTTGTCCCGCGCTCGCAACGCGACCGCATGCTCGCGCCGGGCGACAGCGTGCTGCTGTTCAAGCCCATCACCGGAGGATGAATCCGATGACGCACGACACCGCCGATCACGACGACCGTTGGCAGGTCGATGGCGCCGCACTCACCAGCCGCTTCCTTCTCGGCACGGCCGGCTATCCGTCGCCGCAGGTGCTGCGCGATGCCATCGTCGCATCGGGCACGCAGATCGTCACCGTGGGCTTGAAGCGGACGCTGGCGGCCGCCGGCGACAACGGCTTCGTTGCCATCGTTCGCCAGGCCCTGCGCGAACGCGGGGCGCGCCTGCTGCCCAACACCGCAGGCTGCCGCACGGCGGGCGAGGCTGTCGAGCTGGCCTGCATGGCGCGCGAGCTTTACGACACGTCATGGATCAAGCTGGAGGTCGTCGGCGACGAGCACACCCTGCAGCCCGATCCCTTCGAGCTGGTGAAGGCAGCCGGGCAACTCGTGCGTGAAGGCTTCGTCGTGTTTCCGTACTGCACCGACGACCTCGTCACATGCCGGCGTCTGCTCGATGCGGGCTGCCCGCTGCTGATGCCCTGGGGCGCGCCCATCGGATCGGGGCAGGGGCTGCTCAATCCCTTTGCGCTGCGCACGTTGCGCGAGCGACTCGCCGACACCACGCTCATCATCGATGCCGGCATCGGCGCACCCTCGCACGCAGCGCAGGCGCTCGAGATGGGCTTCGATGCCGTGCTGCTCAACTCTGCCGTCGCGCAGGCTCGCGATCCTGTGGGCATGGCGCAGGCGTTCCGGCTTGCGGTGGAGGCCGGACGCCTTGCATGGCGGGCCGGAGTCATGGCGCGGCAGGACTTCGCAGTGCCGAGCACGCCGGTCGGCGGCGAGCCCGTGCTGCTGGGGGCGCAATGAGCACGCTAAATGAAAGCGGCCGGCAGGCAGCGCCCCGGAGGATCGTCTGGAGCATTGCCGGCACCGACTCCGGCGGCGGTGCGGGACTGGCCGCCGACCTTCGCATGGCAGATGCCTTCGGCGTGCATCTGTGCCCGGTTGTGGCGGCCGTCACTGCGCAGAATTCGCATAGCGTGACGTGCGTGGAGGCGATGCCGGTCGACCTCGTCGATGCGCAATTGCAGGCACTGTCGGACGACATGCCACCCGCCGCCATCAAGACCGGACTGCTCGGCAGCGCTGCGCAGGTGCGCTGCATTGCGCGTTGGGTGGACCGGCTCCGCGCTCACGGGCCATTGGCGTTGGTGGTCGATCCCGTGCTTGGGGCAAGCACGGGCGCACGCTTCGCGGATGCCGACATGATCCGCGCGTATCACGATGAACTGCTGCCGCGTGCGACCCTCGTCACGCCCAATCGGCGCGAAGCGCTCATGCTTCCCGACGCCGACGACCGTGAACACGACCTTCCCGCGATGGCACAGGCGCTGCGAAGCGCCGGATCGCAATCGGTCTGCATCACCGGAGGCGACAGCGCCGACTTCGACGGCCTCGTGCTCGACTGGATATCGACGCCCCACGCGCAAGGCTGGCTCGCCTCCCCGCGCATCGAGACACCGCACACCCACGCCACTGGATGCAGCTTTGCCACGGCTGCAGCGTCGGCGTTCGCGCTGGACTTTGTCGTTGCCGATGCGCTGGTCCTGGCAAAGATGGCGACCACCCACGCGCTTCGCCGCGCGTATGCAGCCGGCGCCGGTGCGGGGCCGGTTCATGCCGGCGAGGGCTTTGCAGTCGACCCCGATCTGCTGCCGCTGCTGTCGTGGGGCGAAGAGGCGTTCTTCGCCACATTGCCGGCATATGCCGGCGACACCAACTCCGGATCGCCAAAGGGGACTCTCGGCCTGTACGCCATCGTGGAAAGCTCCGAGCGCGTCAGGCAGGCTCTTTCGGCCGGCATTCGCACCCTGCAATTGCGCATCAAGCCGTCGTCGCAGCCCGATGCATCCTGGCACTCCCGCTTGCGTGCGGAGGTGCAGGCAAGCATCGGCGCCTGCCGCGAAGCCGGCGCCGAATTGTTCATCAACGACCACTGGCAGCTGGCGCGCGAGTCAGGCGCATCGGGCGTGCATCTCGGACAGGAGGATCTGCTCGCACTCGGCGAAGACGGGCGGCGATTGCTGCTCGACAGCGGCCTCGCCCTCGGCATCAGCTCGCACAGCCTCTGGGAGTTGTGCCGCGCACGCAGCCTCTCGCCGCGCTATATCGCCTGCGGCCCGGTGTGGCCCACGCTCACCAAGGCAATGCCCTGGCACCCTCAAGGCATGGACAACCTCGCGTGGTGGGTGCACATGGCCGGCGTGCCTGTCGTGGCGATCGGCGGCGTCCTGGAGCCGCAGCAGGTGGAAATGGCATCACGCTCGGGAGCAGACGGCGTATGCGTGGTGCGAGCATTGGGTGATGACCCTCAGGCAAGCGTGCCCGCCCTGCGTGCTGCCTGGCATACGGGACGATGGGGAGAGCGCCTGCCGACGCCATCAATGCCGCATCCGAGTTTGCCAGCAAGCCAGAGACAGTGATCCGATACCGCACACGCTCCAGCTCACGCAGGGCCCGGATTGCGGAGCAGGCTGCTGGCGCTGCGGGCTGCCGTCGCTGCGCCTGAAGACTCCCTGACGGGAAGCAAGGAACTGATCAGCACGCTGGACGCAGACCCCTGCGTCCCTGAGAGCAAATCTGCGGGCTCCCAGCTCCGTTCGTCGTTGATCAATTCACCGATCAGGGTGCGTATCTCGTTGGCGGCTTCTCCGTCGCCTTTGGACTGCACCACCCGAGCTGCGCTCTCCAGATCGTTCCAGACTCTGGCGGCACGCTCGTTCAACGCCCGGACCACCTGGAACTCGCCTTCCTTCACTCGCCTCGTGCGGATCCAGACGTGGTCGAAGTCCTTTGCGTCGCTCAGGTGCATGTCGAGTTGCCGTTCGGCCACCTCCAGCTTTTCAGCCTTGCTGAGTCCCGGCGTTGAACTCTTCTGCGCCAGGATCTCCAGCCAGCGCTGGCGGTCAGCTTCGACCTCGGCCTTGAATTCCTTGCGATTGTTGTAGCGGGTGCTGGTTCGAGTGTGATGCGCAACGACGGTGTCGCCTTCAGACACGACACTCAATGAATGCACGCCACCCCGGCCATACACGCCGCGTCCAAATCCCACCCCAAAGCCCGCCGTCGCATCCACATTGTGCTTCGCGGTAATGCTGAAGTTCCTGACCTTCACGGCCCCTGTCGTGTCAAAAGCCTGGCTCTTGTCGCGCAGGTTGTGCGAGGCGAGTTTTCCCGACAGCGCAGTCTTGCGTTCCAGTGGGTTCGGCACGGGCTTCAGCGGGTTCGGCATCGTCGGCATCGAGATCTCCGGCAGGACCGCCTTGAGCGATGCGGTTGCCGCAACGTACGTGCGTCCCGAGCCTGACTTGCTCCTGGTGCTGGAATTGGAAACCGACAGACTGTCGTGGCGGTCAAAGAGCATACCGAGAACATCACCGTAATCCTTGCCTTCTCCGACGCAGAACGACGATTGGGCCAGGTCGCTCATGACACTGCCGAAGCGTCGGCGCATCGATTCGGCATCGGTGTCTTCGGCGAGCATTCGCAGCGTGACGCCTTCGCCTGATGCTTTGGTGCCCCCGGTGCCGATGCCCGCTTCCGCCGACACAGTCAGTCCGAGCGCGTCGAACGCAGTCGAAAGGGGCAGCGGGATGGTGTTCTTCGCGCTTGCCGCAACACCCGCTTTCGCCCGTGCGCCGTCGGCCTGCCCGATGAACATCTGCATCGAATTGCCGTCGCTCGTGATATGCAACG
>DASTGE010000009.1:0-2646 GCA_035719405.1 Burkholderiaceae bacterium | reverse complement strand
TGCACAGTTGATCATCGCGCCGTCGGACGATCCGCTGCCGGCGATGCCTTCGCCGCTCTGGTAGCGCAACACGAGCACGTCGCTGCCGTTCACGCAGGCGGTATCGCCCGCGTTGCAGCCGCCGGCCGCGGCGTTGCGGCTGTCATGGGCGAGCGTCAGGGGCGACGCTGCCGAGGTCGCGAGCGCGTTGTTGAAGCCCTTCACATCGGGCTCCGGGTTGGCCCCTGCGGCCGCCGTGTGGAATTCGGTGCTGCGCGTGGCCGCGGCGTAGGTCACGTCCCTGAAGCCCGCCTGCTGCACGACACGCTGGATGAGGTCGGTAGCGAAGCGCCCGTTGTCGCGCAACTGCGAGGCGGCGTCGACGGTTGTAAAGCCGCGGCGAGCCACCGTGAGCGCCGCCACTGCCGCCAGCGTGATTAGCAGTCCGAGGGACAACGCGACCATCAACTCGATCAGTGTCAGGCCGCGCTGGCCTGCGCGCCAGCCCGTCATGTCGAACTCCCCGCGGTGACGGGCAGGACCACGCCAGGCCTGGTTGCGCGCTCGAGTGCGGTGGTACCTGCCGCGGACCGATCGGTCGAGCCGCGAGTCCAGCCGATCTTGATGACGACAAGCCCGCCCGTGTTCGAGCACTCCCACTGCGGCATCCCCGCGGCATCGAACGGCGTGCTGTCGAAGCAGACGACGACACGAGCCCCGGGCAGTCCGCTGGTGGGGTCGTCCAGGTGCTCGAGCCACGCGGCGACGTCCCATCTTGCGACGTCCTGCGTATTGCCGCAGGCGGCAGTGAAGCAGTTGACCGTGGTGCTGAACGGGTGGCTTGGGTAGTCGATGAGATAGGGGTTGTCGGTCGCCGCGGCCTTGATGGCCACATCCTTGTTCGCCCGCATCAGCTCGGCCAGCTCCCGCGCAAGTTGAACCCCCGCCGACTGCAGGCGCGCCTCGCGGTTGGCTTGCAGGCCATAGGCCTGCAGGCCGACAGCGCCCAGCAGGCCGAACGAAAGCACCACAATGCCGACCAGCACTTCAAGCAGGGAAAAACCCCGCTCGTCGTGCGACGTGCGAGGCGCGAGAAGGTGTGTCGTGTGCGACATGACGAGACCTCGAGTTTCTTGACGAAGGGTCGATCCCGCGCGCGTGGGATCGACAAGCCAGAGCAAGACTTTCCGCATCTTGCCGTCATTGCGCGTGAAATTGTTCACGCCACCCAGTGGACTTTGAATTCCGGTCCGATGGTGGCGACGAGCGGTCGGCGTTGCGTGACGAGCGGCCGTGAGACCACGCGGGCGATGGCATGGTAGAAACTCGCGTCACTCGCCTCTTTCGCTCGCCGTCATCTTGTCGCCACCCAATCCCATTGCGCTCATCGGCATGCCCGGCGGCGGCAAGTCCACGGTCGGGCGTCACCTCGCCCGCCATCTGAAACTGCCGTTCGTCGACAGCGATGCCGAGATCGAGAAGCGGATCGGAATGACGATCCGCGCGTTCTTCGAGACCGCGGGCGAGCCCGCCTTTCGCGACATCGAGCAGGAGGCGATCGCCGAGTTGATCGGACGCGGGCCGTGTGTCGTTGCGACCGGCGGCGGCACGGTGCTGCGGGAGGCCAACCGCGAGGCGCTGCGGCGTCACGGCACAGTGGTTTACCTGCGGTCGACGCCGGAGGAGTTGTTCCGCCGTCTGCGGCACGACACGCATCGTCCGCTGCTGCAGGTGCGCGACCCGTTGGCCAAATTGCGCGAGCTGCACCACGACCGCGATCCGCTTTATCGACGCACGGCGCACTTCATCATCGAAACCGGCAGGCCATCGGTGCCGACTCTGGTGAACATGATCCTGATGCAGTTGGAGCTGGCGGGCGTCGTCCGTCCCGTCGGGCCTGAGCCTGCAACAGGGGGCTGAGCGGCCGCGCTCGCAAAGGCTGCCGCGCAGCCTCCTGACCTTCAAGGAGCGCGCTCCTACACGCTCCTACACTTCGGGCATGAACGCAACCGTCTCCGACAAGGTCCCGATCGAACTTGGTGACCGCCGCTACGACATCCTCATCGGCAGCGAGCTGCTCGACGCGCCAACCACGTGGGCGGGACTGCCGCAGGCCTCCACGGCGGCGATCGTCACCAATACGACGGTTGGGCCCCTGTACGCCGAGCGCCTTGCCCGGGCCATCGCTCCGTGCTTCCCTCGTCAGCTGCGCGTCGAGCTGCCCGACGGCGAGTCGCACAAGGGGTGGCAAACCCTTGACCTGATCTTCGATCACCTGCTGGCCCACGGCTGCGACCGCAGGACCGTGCTGTTCGCGCTGGGTGGCGGCGTCGTGGGTGACATGACGGGCTTCGCCGCCGCGTGCTACATGCGTGGCGTGCCCTTCGTGCAGGTTCCCACGACCCTGCTCGCACAGGTCGATTCTTCGGTGGGCGGCAAGACAGGCATCAACCACCCGCGCGGCAAAAACATGATCGGCGCCTTCTACCAGCCGAGGCGAGTGGTGTGCGACCTCGACACGCTGGACACGCTTCCTCCACGAGAACTCTCGGCCGGGCTGGCGGAGGTGATCAAGTACGGTCCCATCGCCGACCCCGGGTTTCTCGATTGGATCGAGGCCCATGTCGAGGCCCTGATGGCTCGCGACAAGCAGGCCCTGGTGCACGC
>DASTGE010000008.1:0-6907 GCA_035719405.1 Burkholderiaceae bacterium | reverse complement strand
GATTGTTGCTGCCGGGGCCGTAGATGCGCCCGTACTGGACGCATGCAATGCCAAAGGTCCGTGCAGCGCGCGGCTTCGTCCAGGGAACAGGATCGACCGGCGCCCGCCATCGCAGGTCGCCGACCGGCGCGCTGGCGAAGGGCACCCCTTTCCAGGCATATGTGCCGTCGGTGGCCGAGTGATCGCTTCCGACAACGGGACCGAAGCGGGTTTGCCTCTCCACGGCCCGCGCATCCGCACCCGAGTCGTGGGCGGTCGCGACGAACGGAAGGGACATGGCGATGCAGGCCGCGGCCAGGCGGAGGAAGTAAGCCATGGGGTATCTCTCCGGGGGGTGAAGGACGACGGTAGGCCGCTGACGGTGTGCATTTCCATCGGGCAAACCCGCAATGCGGCCAACGCTTTAGGGATGGGCGCGAGGAGTTCAGGCTGCGCACCTACGTCGATTTGGTAAACCACTTTATGACGGTGTCCATCATGCTGGCGACGCGCTCTACGGCATCGCGCGTTACCTCCCCGAGAGGCGTCACGGCAAACTTGAAGCCAGCCTTCAAATATGATGAAGGCGATTCTTCGCCGCCAGACCTCATGCCCGACCGCCATCACGCACTGACGCCCGAAGCCCTGGCGATGATGGACGCGATCGCACGCAGCGGCAGCTTCGCCGCTGCCGCCCGCGAGCTGGGCAAGGTACCGTCCGCGCTGACCTACAGCGTCCGGCAGCTGGAGGATGCGCTGGACGTTCTGCTGTTCGACCGCCGCTCGCGGCAGGCAAAGCTCACGGCCGCCGGCGAGGAACTGCTCAACGAAGGACGGCGGCTGCTGGCCGAGATGGAAGCGGTGGCCAACCGCGTCAAGCGCGTCTCCACGGGGTGGGAGACACAACTGACGATCGCCCTCGACGGTGTGCTCTCGCGCGTCACCATCTTCGAATTGTGCGAGGCCTTCTACGCACTGCGGCCGGAGGGCCAGGCAAGCGGGCCAGGCACACGGCTACGCCTGCGTACGGAGGTCATGGCCGGTACCTGGGAAGCACTGCTGTCTGGTCAAGCGGACCTTGCGATCGGCTCGTTCGGCGACATAGGGGCGCCGGCCGGAATTGATCTTCGTCCGCTGGGCGAGATCAGCTTCGTCTTCGCGATTGCACCGACTCACCCTTTGGCATCGCATCAGGGGCCGATCAGCGACGCGGAGCTGCTGAACCATCGGGCCGTGGCCGTCGCTGACACGGCGCAACGCATGTCGCCGCGCACCGTCAATCTCTTGCCCGGGCAGGACGTTTTCACGGTGGGCAGTGTGCAAGCCAAGATCGAGGCGCAGGTGCGCTGCCTCGGCTGCGGCTTCGTGGCAGAGCCGCTTGCACGCGAGCACATCCGTGAAGGTCGGCTGGTGGTGAAGGAGGTCGCTCGAGGAACGGTCAAAGGCCGCTTCGGCTATGCATGGCGTTCATCGGCGGTGCCCCAACCACGCAAGGCCCCGCAAGGGCTCGCACTGCAGTGGTGGCTGCAGCAGCTGGACAGCCCAGCAACACAGCAGGCGCTGCTCGAACGTCACGGCGCCGCCGACAGCGCCTACGTTGACTGACCACGAGGGCCAGGGCGATGGAAGCCTATGTCGGCCGCTTTGCGCCCTCGCCCACAGGGCCGCTTCACGCCGGCTCGCTCGTGGCCGCGCTCGCGAGTTGGCTCGATGCGCGCGCACACGGCGGAAAGTGGCTGGTGCGAATCGAAGACATCGACACCCCGCGTTGTGTGCCTGGAGCCGATTCCGAGATCCTGCGCCAGCTCGACGCCCTCTCGCTGAGAGCGGATGAAGCGCCGGTATGGCAGTCGCAGCGGGCTCACCTGTACCGTCAGGCGCTCGACCAGCTGCTGACCAAAGGTCTGGCCTACCCCTGCGGCTGTACACGAAAGGAAATCGCCGATGCCCTGGCCGCTGCAGGGCACGCGCACCACCGGCATGAGGAGTTGGTTTATCCCGGCATCTGCCGGCCCGGCCTCCACGGGCGGCCGGCAAGGGCGTGGCGCGTGCGCGTTGGAGATGACAGGCATCGCATGACCATCGAGTGGCACGACCGTCGCCTTGGCGAGCGGCGCCAGGACGTGACGCACGAGGTGGGCGACTTCGTCGTCTTGCGCGCGGATGGGCTCTGGGCGTACCAGCTGGCGGTGGTGGTCGATGATGCACGGCAAGGCATGACCGACATCGTGCGCGGCGAGGACCTGACCGACAACACCCCGCGACAAATCCACCTGCAGCGATTGCTTGGACTGCCGACACCGAGGTACCTTCACACGCCGCTCGTTCTGGACGAACGTGGCGAGAAGCTGTCGAAGCAGCATGGAGCTGCGCCGGTCGACACATCCATGCCGCTCGAAGCACTCCGCGCGGCTGCGCGAGTGCTCGGCTTGCCTGAGTCGCAGGCCATCACCACAAGCGACTGGCTGGCGCACGCGACAGCGGCGTGGCGCGGCAAATGGCTGGCATGATCGACGGCCCTTCACCATCCGCATGCGGAGTGATACCGCCGAATGCGACGTTGGTGTTCGAGGTGGAGTTGTTGGGGATTTGAACCAAAGCACCCGTCGGGTGCAGGCGTTGCCCCCCTCACCCCATCCCGGCCCCCTCGTTAAGCTCTCCCCCTGCCGGCGGCGAGGGAGTCCCTGTGTTGACGGGGGTTGGTATTGCCGCGTTGCCCCGGCCTCGCATTGCCCCCTCTCCCGCCACCGGGAGAAGGCTGGGGTGAGGGCATGGCGCGCCGATCACGAGACCGCGATTCGTCACCTCTGCCAGAGGAGGGCCGACCCGCAGGCCTCCACTCCCCCTTCCGCCGCGGCTCGGCTGCAAAGACCCGTGGCTCCGGCTGACGTGGCTCCAGCCCGTTCACCTGTGCCACCGGGATCCGCTGCGTGGTGAACTGCTGGATGCGCCGGATCATCACGACATCGCGCCGCTCGGCCAACGTGATGGCAAGCCCCGAACGCCCTGCCCGCCCGGTTCGCCCGATGCGGTGGACATAGTCCTCCGCCTTCATCGGCATGCCGTAATTGATGACATGGCTGATCGTCGGCACGTCGATGCCGCGGGCCGCGACGTCGGTCGCGACGAGCACGCGCAGCTGCCTGCTTCGCAAGCCGTGCAACACGCGGCTGCGTCGGCCCTGCGGCATTGCGCCGTGCAATGCAGCAGCCGCGTGTCCCATTTCGGCGAGGCGATCGGCCAGCCAATCAGCGTCGCGCTGGGTGCTGGTGAAGACCACAGCCTGCTCGACATCGCGCTCAGTGAGGATGTGATCCAGCAGCGCGTTCTTGTGTCGCGCGTCGTCGGCCCAGTGCAGGCGCTGCTCGATGTGCTCGTGCGCATCGGTATGGGAGTCAACGGCGATGGTCTGCGCATCGGGCTTGAGCAGCGCATCGGCCAGGCGGCCGACGTGGCCGGCGAAGGTGGCCGAGTACATCACCGTCTGACGCGACGAGGGCGTTTGCGCGGCGATGTGGTTGATGTCGTCGATGAAGCCCATATCGAGCATGCGATCGGCTTCGTCGAGCACCAGCATCTCGACGCTGGACAGCACGGCCTTGCCGCTGCCGAGGTGGTCGATCAGACGGCCGGGTGTGGCGATCAGGACATCGAGCGGAGCGCGCAGAGCCTTCAGCTGCGCGCCGTAAGGCACACCACCGACGACCGTGGCCACACGCAGGCCCTGCACATGACGGCCGTAGGCGACCGTTGCCTTCGCGACTTGCATCGCCAGCTCGCGAGTAGGGGCGAGAACGAGCACGCGGGGCCCATGCATCACGCCTTTCTCGCGGCGGGCAGTCTTGTCAGACCGTGCATTGAGAATGCGTTGCAGCGCGGGAAGCACAAACGAGGCGGTCTTGCCGCTGCCTGTGGACGAGGACACGCGCAGGTCCTGCCCCAGCAGTGCGGGCGGAATCGCCCGCTGCTGCACATCGGTAGGATGCTCGTAGCCCGCGTCGGCAACGGCGCGGGTGAGGGCTGCGGGCAGCCCGAGGGAGTCAAAGCTCATGGAAAGGGTGGAAGGAAACGAATGACGAAGGCTACTGCTGTTCACCTTCGATGACGGCATCGCCGCCGACCAACGCCACCCACAAGGGAAGACTCCAGCGGTCAGAGGGGATGAACGAAAAGGCGCCCTGATGAAACGAGCGCCTCGGGGCAATTGTAATGCCAACGGGTAACCTCACGTTCTGTGGTGCGCGACGTTGCTACAGTGACCGTGAAGAACGGGAAGATATAGGGGAGGACCAGTGTCCTGGATATTGCTGCTGGCGGGCGCATTCTTCGCGTGGAACATCGAGGACGGAACCGGCGCGCGCGGGTTCGGTCTGGTCGTGTTCGCACTGGTTGTGGGCCTGCTTCTGCAGCGCATGCAACGGCGCATCGACGCGCTCCGCACGGAGGTCGCCGAGTTGAAGGCCGGGCCGATGCAGGAGCGCGCTCGGGGTATGGTCCCGGCGGAGACAGCGCCCCTTGCCGAGCCACCGGCCTCGTTGCCCGATGAGGGCCCTCCTGCCGCGGCGTCCGCGCGGATTCCTTCGCCCCCCGCTTCCTCGCCAGGGCCGATCCCCGAAAGCGATGTCTCCACACCGGCCCTCGCGATCGAGGAGCACGCACTGCGGATCACAGGCTCGATCGGCGAGACCATGCTCGCCTGGTTCCGCGGCGGCAACGCGATCGTCCGACTCGGTGTCGTGATCCTCTTCATCGGTGTTGCCTTCCTGCTCCGGTTCGCCGCGGAGCACACCCGCATTCCGATCGAGCTGCGCCTGACCGGCGTCGCCCTGGGCGCGATCGCGCTCGTGGCCATCGGATGGCGACTTCGGGTGCGGCGCCCGGGCTATGGGGTCAGCTTGCAGGGCGCCGGCGCGGGATTGCTGTACCTCGTGATCTTCGCGGCACTGAGGCTGTACGACCTGCTCCCGCCTGTGCTGGCATTCACGCTGCTGGCTGCGCTGTCCGTGCTGACCGCACTGCTGGCGATGCTGCAAAACGCCCTCCCACTGGCCGTGCTGGGCTTCAGCGGCGGTTTCCTCGCGCCGGTGTTCGCGTCTTCCGGGCAGGGCAGCCATGTCGCCCTGTTCAGCTACTACCTTGTGCTCAACCTCGGCATCGCCTGGGTGGCGTCTCGCAAGGCCTGGAAGCTGCTCAATCTCGTCGGCTTCGTGCTTACCTTCGTGATCGGCGCGGCTTGGGGTTGGGCTGCTTACCGTCCCGAACTGTTCTGGAGCACGGAGCCGTTCCTGGTGCTGCACTTCGCGCTGTACCTCTACGTCTCGGTGCAGTACAGCCGGCAGTTGCTTGCAGCGCCGGGCAGCGCTCCGCAAGCGCGAGTACCGTACGTCGATGGTGGTCTGCTTTTCGGACTGCCGTTTGTCACGTTCGGCCTGCAGGCCGGGCTGGTCAGGCACCTGCCCTACGGCCTGGCTGTGTCCAGCGCCGCTCTGTCGGGCATCTACCTGCTGCTCGGCCGCTGGCTATGGCGGCAGGGCGGTGCCTCGATGCGCCTGCTTACCGAAGGGATGCTCGCGCTCGGGCTGGTTTTCCTCGTCCTCGTCACACCGCTGGCGCTCGACGCGCGCTGGACCGGCGCGGCCTGGGCTGTCCAGGGTGCGGGCGTGCTGTGGATTGCCTTGCGGCAGCAACGGGGCTGGGCGGCACTGCTCGGACTGATGCTGCAACTCGCCGCAGCCGTCGCCTTCTGGAGCGTCGACCGCCCCTTCCACGCTGCGCCGTTCGCCAACCCTCACCTGCTGGGCGCCCTGCTGCTGGGACTCTCGGCCCTCGTGTCGGCACGGCTACTGCGGCAGGCAGCCCGGGGGGAGGCATTTGCCTGGCCCGGGGCAGCAAGGCCTTTGCCCGCGGAAACCATCATCGGGATTCACTGGCTGATGCTGGTTCTTGGTTGCGTGCAAGTGCTGGCCGGCATCTGGCTCGAATGGCGGCAGGTCGATGCACCGTCGCTCGATGCCGGTTGGCGCGTCGCGCTGATGTTCAGCATCGCCGCGATCGTGCTCGAATCCCTGAAACGGCGCTTGCGCTGGCCGGAACTCTCCCTGCCGGCGCGGGTGCTCACCGCCTTCGCGCTGTTGACGTCTGCCTCAAGCGTGCTCGACCGGCTCTGGCTGGCTGACTCGCTGTTCACTCGCTTGACCGCCGGCTGGGGCTGGCTGGAATTGACGCTGGTCGCGGGCACGGCCGCATGGCTCCTGCATCGGCTCGACCACGATGAGCCAGGAGGGAACGAAGAAGAGCGCGCGAGCCGGAGCCTGGCACTCGAGCACCTCCTCCTCGGCTGGTACCTGATGTGGCAGGGAGGCGTCGGGCTTTATGCAATCGCCGCGCGGCTGATCGCGCGCCATGAGGCGTGGACACCGCTGGCCGCCATCGTCCCTCCGACCCTCTTCGCATGGTGGATCGCCGAGCGGCTTTCGAAGGCGCGATGGCCTGCCGCCGCACACCCTCTCGCGTGGTCGCGCGGCCTGCTGCTGCCCTGGCTCGCGCTGTTGCTGCTGTGGTCGCTTCTGGCGAACCTGCTGCTCGACGGCAGCATGCAGCCGCTGTCTTATGTGCCGCTGCTCAATCCGGTCGACCTCGGTCATGGGCTCGCGCTGCTGTACGCGTTGCGCGTCTGGCGAGTCGGCTGTGCACCAGGCCGCGTGCTCGCGCCTGTGGCCAGCGTCGCGGGCTTCTGCTGGGTGACTTCGATACTCGTGCGCACGCTGCACCACTGGGCGGGCACGCCGATGTGGCTGCACGGTGCCTTGCATCGCAGCGTCGTGCAAGCAGGCCTCACGCTGCTGTGGACCGCGATCGCGCTCGTGGCGATGCTGTTTGCCGCGCGCCGCGCCTCGCCGCGTTTCGCACGCAGCGTGTGGATCTCGGG
>DASTGE010000007.1:0-3726 GCA_035719405.1 Burkholderiaceae bacterium | reverse complement strand
GGTCTGAAGCGCTATGCCGAGTTCGTGCAGATGATGCCGGCCTCCGAGGCCCACCATCACGCCCACGTCGGCGGACTGCTGGCGCACACGCTCGAAATGGTGCTTGCGGCATTGCGCTGGCGCATCGGACGCTTGCTGCCGCACGGCGCCTCCGCTGAAACACTTGATGCCAAGCGCGACCACTGGACCTACGCGGTGTTTTACGGCGCGCTGCTGCACGACATCGGCAAGGTGATGGCCGACTTGCGTGTCGAGTGGACACAGGCGGGCCGAAGCGAAGCTTTGCGCTGGTCACCCGTGACAGGCTCGCTTGTCGATGTGGGCGCCGACGAGTATCACGTCGGCTTCACCCCCCGCTCCGAACGCAACTACGCCGAGCATGGCCGGCAGGGAATCCTGCTGCTGCAATCGATCGCCCCGCAATTCGCGCTGTCGATCCTCGGACATGATCAGCAGGCATTGCAGGCACTGATGGCATTTTTTTCAGGCGACGACCGCACAGGGCCAGTCGCAGAGATTGTCGGTCTTGCCGACCAGGCTTCCACTCGTCATGCATTGGCGCATGGTTCTCGCGCCCGCTTCGCGACTGCAAAGGCGCGGCCTTTGATCGAACTGCTGATGGATGCATTGAAGGACCTGTTGCGTGCCGGCGGAAAGCTGCCGCTCAATCGCAACGGTGCGGTGGGATGGGTCTGCGACGGATCGATCTGGTTCGTCGCCAAGCGACTGGCCGACGAGGTGCGCGCGCACCTGAAGCAGCACGCGCCCGAGGAATCTGTGCCCGGCGAGTCGAAGAACGACAGGCTGTTCGACACCTGGCAGGAGTACGGCGTCATCGAAGGGAATCCGGCGACCCGGCAGGCGATCTGGTATGTGGTGGTTCATGGAGAAGACGGGGAGGGCTACAGCCACCGGTTGACGATGCTGCGCTTTCCTCTGGAAAAGGTGTGGGACGACCCGTCGCAGTACCCCCAGGTGATGTCTGGCCGGATCGAGGTTCTGCCCGGCCGCGATGTTGCTCCGTCTGAAGATCAGGCAGCCGCACAGGCTCCTGTCGTGGAAAGCAGCGAGGTGCCTCCGAAGGAGGCGCAACAAGGTCCGAAGAACGTCGCGGCCAAGGGGACGGCAGGCGGAGTTCAAGCGCCAAGGTTCGCCAAGAAGGCCAAGATGGAACAGGAGGCTGCTTCGGAAGTGCCGACAGAGCGGGTGATAGAGGTCGAGGACGATGGGGAGTTTCTGGACCAAGCGGACACGGCGGTGGCCGAATCCAGAAGGCCCCGCAAGTCTGCGCCAGGCGTTTCAGCGGATTCTCCTGTTCCGCAACCGTTACCCACCGCAAGCAGCAACCAACCCGGCCCTGTTGCCCTCATACCGTCTTTGCCTCCGCTTCCGAACTCCAAGCCCGTACCGGAACTCGCTACTCGATTCATGCATTGGCTGCTTACGAGCCTGCATACCGGCACGATTACTTTTAACCAATCAAGCGCCCCAGTCCATTTCGTCCCGGCCGGCATGGCCCTGGTATCCCCGTTGATTTTTCGGGAGTTCGCAGCGCAGTATCCTGATCTTGTGACAAGCGCTGCTCCGAATCGATTTGGCTTGGATGTTCAGCGGGAGGTCTTGAAGGCAGGTTGGCACGTACCGGGTCCCGGAGGAAGCAACATTCACCAGTTCAACGTCGTTAAACGAGGCGCGAAGGTCGGAAGGCTGTCAGCTGTCGTGATTGCCGATCCCAAACGATTTGTCGTCCAGGTGCCTCCGTCGAACCCGGCTGTAGTTCCTGTGGAAGAGGAGGGGCAGCATTAAGAGAGAGGGAGTGACGGTGTCCGTCCGGCACCTCCCGAGCGCTCGATAGGCGTCAGGGCTGCCGATCGCTGCCGAGCTTCCTCGGCTTCGACAGCGTAGGGGCGACGAGTTTTGAGACTCTCGCAGGCGATTCCGAAATCCCAAGGCTGAGTCGCCGCTTGTCATCCGCCGGCAATGCTGGCGGGTCCCTTTGCGCTTTTGGGGGAGGTGCAGGAGCTGCGGGAGAGGGTGGAGCAGCTTGAGAGGCGGCAGTCCAGCCCGAAGTCAGACTGCTTGTTCTGTGCCCCAATCGTGCCCGGCGTTATCTTCCAAGATCCTTCCAATCGATATAAGTATCTGATTTCAAAGGACTGGCGGAGGGAGCGGGATTCGAACCCGCGGTGGGCTGTTAACCCACACACGCTTTCCAGGCGTGCGACTTAAACCACTCATCCATCCCTCCGCGGGACAGGCGCGCATTCTAATGCTCAACGCGGCGCAGTTTTCGCGGCGGCGCCCTTGATGACACCCATCGCGCTCGCGATCAGGGCAGATACCTCGGTCACGCTGCTGGGCACGATCATCGTGTTGTTCTTCTGGGCGAGCTGCGCGAAGGCGTCGACCGCACGTTCCGCGACCTTGAGCTGCACCGCCTGTTCGCCGCCCGGGTGCTGGATCGCGGAGGCGATCTTGCGGATTGCATCGGCGGTGGCGTCCGCCACCGCGGTGATCGCCGCCGCTTCGCCCTGCGCCTTGTTGATCTCGGCCTGCTTCTCGCCTTCGGAGCGCGCAATGTAGGCCTCGCGCTCCCCGGTGGCGATGTTGATCTGCTCCTGGCGCCGCCCTTCCGATGCCGCGATGAGCGCGCGCTTCTCGCGTTCGGCGGTAATCTGCTGTTGCATCGCCCGCAGGATCTCCGCCGGCGGCGTGAGATCCTTGATCTCGTAACGCAGCACTTTCACGCCCCAGTTCAACGCGGCCTCATCGAGCGCGCTCACGACCGAGGCATTGATTGTGTCGCGCTCCTCGAAGGTGCGGTCGAGTTCCATCTTGCCGATGACGCTTCGAAGGGTCGTCTGCGCGAGCTGCGTGATGGCGACGACATAGTTGCTCGATCCGTAGCTGGCGCGCATGGCGTCGGTGATCTGGAAATACAGGATGCCGTCGACCTGCAGTTGCGTGTTGTCGCGCGTGATGCACACCTGGCTTGGCACATCGAGCGGAATCTCCTTCAGTGAATGCTTGTAGGCCACGCGCTCGACGAAGGGCATGACGAAGTTGAGCCCCGGGGTGAGGGTGCGATCGTACTTGCCCAGGCGCTCGACCACCCACGCATGCTGCTGCGGCACGATCCGGAAGGTCCGCGCAATGAAGATGATGGCGATGATCGCAAGGACGAGGGCGACTTCCATGAAATCCTTTCTCTCTCTAGAGCTTGGAGACTTTCGATGACTGCGCTGCGTTGGAGGAGTGCTCCGGCGCCACGACCAAGCGGTTGCCCTCCACGGCCACGATGAAGTGATCGCCTGGCCTGGGCATGTCGGACCCGCCGTATTGGGCCGACCATTGGGCGCCTCGATACTGGACCCGGGCGGTGGAGTCGGGATTCCAGACCTGGACGTGGACGCGTTCGCCGATGTCAAGGTTCACGTCCCGGTTGGCCGAAGCCGGGGCAGCGTGAGGCTGTTGCGCGCGCCGCCAGTGCCAAAGCACGGTCCCGACCCCGCCGACGCTCGCCGCCACGACGATCTGCAGCGTCAGGCTCCCGCCCAAGTGAGCAGCGACTGCTCCGGCGCATGCGCCCAGCGCAACCATGAGCAGGTAGAAAGTCCCGCTCGCGAGCTCGGCGGCGACAAGCACGCCCGCTCCGACCCACCACAGCGTCGCCGCACTCCAGACCATCGATCGCACTCCTGTCGTTCCTATTTCCTATTTCCTATT
>DASTGE010000006.1:0-6549 GCA_035719405.1 Burkholderiaceae bacterium | reverse complement strand
GAGGCGCGCCGCCTCGTCGATGCAGCACTGGCTGCCGCGCCTGGCCATGTCCCTGCGCTCATCGTATCTGCCAGACTCGCGGCAGCAGAGGGTGCGGCGTCACGGGCGCTCGAACTCCTCGACCAGGCACTCCATCAAGATCCCCGCAACGCCGAGGCGCATCTGGTGAAGAGCGAGGTCCAGCAGCGCTTGCAGCAGGATGCAGACGCCGCGCGAGCAACACTCGAAAACGGGCTGCGTGCCATCCCAGGGGACATCTCGATGCGATCTGCGTTGATCGCGATCCTGCTCGCACGCGGCGACATCGCCGCGGCACGGCCCGAGGTGGCGGAATTGGCGAAGCATGCGCCCGGCCTCAAACAGACGAAGCTCTACCAAGCACAGCTGGCGTACATCGCCAAAGACTACTCTGGCGCACGCCCGTTCGCGCAGCAACTGTTGCAGGCTGCGCCCGCGGATCCGATTGCCCTGCAGCTAGCTGGCGCCATCGAGTACAGGCTCGGCGCACTGCAGCAGGCGGAATCGCTGTTCGATCGCGCCCTGCAGCACAGGCCTGCGCTTCGTCTGGCCCGCGTGTTGCTGATCCACACCTACCTGCGCACAGCGCAGCCCGACAAGGCCCTGGAGACATTGCAGCCTCTGCTGTCACAACCGGATCCAGATGCCGCCGTGCTTTCGTGGGCCGCAGAAGCTCAGCTGCAAGCCGGCCGTGCGGCCGACGCGCGGCAGATGCTCGCGCGCGCGGCAAAGCTTGCCCCGGATGACACACGGCTCCAGGTCGTCAATGCGATTCAGGCGTCGCAAGGCAACGGGGAAGCGACGATGGCCGTACTCCAGCAGCTCGCGGCGCACACCAAAGAAGGCATCGCCGACATGGCGTTGGTCAGCAACCTGCTTGGGCGCAACGAGTATGACAAGGCTCTGCGGGCGCTGGACGCTTGGGAGCGCAAAGCACCCGAACAACCCTTGGTGCAGGTGCTTCGGGGTCGGGTGAAGCTGGCCTTGAAAGACCCCGCAGCGGCACGCGCGAGCTTCCAAAAAGCGCTGATGATCGATCCGGGCTTTCTTCCCGCTGCGGGAAGCCTGGCGGCCCTCGATGTTGCCGAAGGCAAGCTGCCGGAAGGCAGGGGGCGTTTCGAGTCGCTTCTGAAGGCGAATCCCAAGAACGTGCAGGCGATGGTCGGACTGTCGGATCTGCTGGCGGCGGCCGGCGAGTCTGCAGAGGAAGCGACTCGGCTGCTGAACAACGCCGTGAGTGTCGAGCCCACGTCGCCGCAACTGCGGCTCAAGCTCGTCAGCCACCTGCTGGCCGTTGGAGACACCAAAGCAGCGCTCACGGCTGCTGCAGGCGCCGACTCCGCCATCCCCGATCAGCCGGACTTGATCGAGATGCTCGGCAGGATGCAGCTTGCCGCCGGTCAGACGGAACAGGCTGTGTACACCTTCTCGCGGCTGACGACCTTGCGGCCGATGTCTCCCGCCGGCTTCCTCGGCGCCGCCGACGCCGCCATCGCCAAGGGCGACCGCGAAGGCGCGGCCCGGCACCTGAAGCGGGCATTGGAAGTGTCGCCTCAGCTGCTTGCGGCACAGCGTGCGCTCATCGGTCTGGCATTGGCCGACGGCAAGCCCGCTCTCGCTTTGCAAATGGCCGAGATCGTAAAGACGCAGCGGCCGAAGTCCGGAATCGGCTGGCAGCTGGAGGGCGAGGTGGAGATGTGGCGAAAGAATTGGGGCACAGCCATCCCCGCGTTCCGCTCTGCGATGCAACGAGGCGGGTCTGCGGAGACAGCTGCCCTGCAGCACGAAGCGCTGCGGAAATCGGGCGACGAGGCAGGCGCAAGCAGGCTTGCATCCGAGTGGATGAACGCACACCCGGCCGATGCAGGCTTTCTCTTCCGAATGGCCACATGGGCGCAGGATCGCAATGACTGGACGGACGCCGAGGCGAAATACCGCCATGTGCTCGATCTCCAGCCGCGCAATGCCCTTGCAGCCAACAACCTCGCATGGGCGCTGATGAAGCAATCCAAGACGGGCGCCGTGAGCTTTGCCGAGAAGGCGAATCGGTGGATGCCGAACCGGCCTGCGCTCATGGACACTCTGGCTCAGGCGTTGGCGGCAGAAAACGATCTCGACAAGGCGTTGTTGCTCCAGCGCAAGGCGGTGGAGGCCGATCCCAAGAACGTGGCGCTGCGCATCGGCCTGGCGCGCATCTACCTGAAGACAGGCGACAAGGCGCGCGCACGCGACGAACTGCGGCCGCTCGCCGCGCGGGAAGACCAATTCCCCGAGCGGGCGGAGGTGGCAGAGCTGATGCGATTGCTGTGAAATGAAGTGCGTGACCAATGCTTGGTTGTGACGCGAGCGCGTCCCACCGCCGTCCCGCACGCCTCGACCGCAGCAACATTGCCGTCCGCCCTCCTCTCCCTGTTCGGGACTGACTGCGGCCGGTCATTGAAGCGGCGAACCGGCCACAGGTGGCGCGCTGTTCAAGGTGCGGCTGCCGTTGGCGGGAGGCATCTCGTCGTAGTCCCTTGGTGGCATCCACCTGCCGTTGCAGGGGGAGCAGGCCGACGCCAAGCGTGACTCACGCGACCTTTGTTGTGCTCGTGTGCCCTTTGTCATTGACCATGGCACGGCCGTGATGCAAAAATTGGAGCTATCAAAACTTCGGAGCCACATGCGTGGACAGTGCCAGTAGTTGCAGTGATGCAAAGCGTGCCATGATGGCCGCCGCCTGCTTGGCCTCCTAACGCCCCGCTCCCGGGCTGCAGGTCGCCAGACCTGAAGCGCAGCCCTCTCTTCACCCCCAGCCTCACTGAACGACGCGTCGGCCTTCGCCGTCGATCGCTTCCCTTGCGCCGTTCACGCATGACGGATCCTCGTCCTTGAGGAGCTTCGGTCATGCTTTCCAGAATCACTGTCGACACAGCGCCGACCCAGGTTGGCAAGGCCCCCGCGCAGGCGTCCCTTCCGGCCTCGCCGCGGCAATCACCGAATGGCTGGGCCGCCACGCTGGACAGCCGCACGGAATGGCCGACCCACCGCGTCCGTTGGTGCCTGAGCTTGCTGCAGACCGAGAGCCGAAACACTGCGCGTTGAGCAAGAAGAACGCCATCGATCCAGCCCCTGATCGGCGGCGCTGCCTGTCGCTTCTGACCCCACCGTCCTCAACCGTCAGAATCAGGCTGTGCCCCGGAGCGATCCTCACGTAAGCGCGTGACACGGCTCCCGGCCGCGCGGCACCGCATGCGAGAATCGCGCTCCCCTCATCTACGCATCAGGCTCATGGGATTCCTTGCCGGCAAGCGCTTGCTGATCACCGGATTGCTGAACAACCGATCCATTGCCTATGGGATTGCGCGTGCCTGCCATGAGCAAGGCGCAGAGCTTGCGTTCAGCTATCAGGGGGAGCGCTTCAAGGACCGCGTGACGGAATACGCCGCCGAGTTCGGCTCTCAACTCGTGCTCGACCTCGACGTTGCCGAAGACGCGCAGATCGAGCGCGCCTTCGCCCGCCTGGCCGAGGCCTGGGGCCAATTCGACGGCTTTGTGCACGCCATCGGCTTCGCCCCACGGGAGGCCATTGCCGGCGACTTCCTGGAAGGTCTCTCGCGCGAAGCGTTCCGCATTGCGCACGACATCTCCGCCTACAGCTTCCCCGCAATGGCCAAGGCCGCGGCGCCGCTGCTCAGGCCCAATAGCGCGTTGCTCACGCTGACCTACCTCGGCGCCGAGCGCGCCGTCCCCGGCTACAACACAATGGGGCTGGCAAAGGCGTCGCTCGAAGCCAGCGTGCGCTACCTGGCCGCAAGCATGGGGCCCAAGGGCGTGCGCGTGAACGGCATTTCAGCGGGGCCGATCAAGACGCTCGCGGCTTCCGGCATCAAAGGCTTCGGCAAGATCCTCGATGTCTTCGCGACCAACGCGCCCCTGAGACGGAACGTGACCATCGGCGACGTGGGCAACGTAGCCGCATTCCTCCTCTCGGACCTCGCTTCAGGCATCACGGCCGAGGTCACCTATGTGGACGGCGGGTTCAGCAAGGTAATGGCAGGCGGACTGACCGACGCTTGACGACGACCGGCCCCCACCGGAGAAGCGCTGCGATTCCTCCCGGCTTCCTGGCGCGGCAATCGCCGCCGGGCGGAACATCCGCGCAAGCGCTCAGTCCTGCTTGACGCAATCGACGTAGTACATGCGTCCGTCCGGCCCAACGTCCTCTTCCTCCACCAAGCCGTGGACGTCCGTGTCGAAGCCCGGGAACATGTGATTGAAGCGCTTCGCGAAGCGCAGGTAATCGACGATCTTGCGATTGAATCGCTCGCCGGGAATCAGCAGCGGAATACCCGGCGGATACGGCGTGACCAGCGAAGTCGCGATCCGGCCTTCAAGCTGCTCGATGTCGACACGCTCGGTCTTGCGATGGGCAATGTGCGCGAAGGCCTCACTCGGCTTCATCGCCGGTTGCAGGTCTGACAGATACATCTCGGTCGTCAGGCGGGCGATGTCATGCCGGGCGTAGGTTTCGTGGATCGCCTGGCACAGGTCGCGCAGACCCATGCGCTCGTACGTGGGAAAGACCGCGCAGAACTCGGGCAGGATGCGCCACATCGGCTGGTTGCGGTCGTAGTCGTCCTTGAACTGCTGCAAGGCGGTGAGCAGCGTGTTCCAGCGGCCCTTGGTAATGCCAATCGTGAACATGATGAAGAAGGAATACAGCCCTGTCTTCTCGACCACGACCCCGTGCTCGGCGAGATACTTTGTGACGATTGAAGCCGGGATGCCGGTGTTGGCAAACTTGCCCTCCATGTCCATGCCCGGCGTGATGATGGTCGCCTTGATGGGGTCGAGCATGTTGAAGCCGGGCTGAAGGTCGCCGAAGCCGTGCCACTTGTCGTTGGCGCCGAGAATCCAGTCGTCGGGCTTGCCGACTCCGGATGTTGCGAGCTGGTCGGGCCCCCAGACCTTGAACCACCAGTCGTGTCCGTAGTCGTTCTGCACTTTGCGCATTGCCCGCCGGAAATCCAGCGCCTCGCGGATGCTCTCCTCGACCAGTGCCGTTCCCCCGGGCGGCTCCATCATCGCGGCCGCCACGTCACAGCTCGCGATGATCGAATATTGCGGGCTCGTCGAGGTGTGCATCAAGTACGCCTCGTTGAACAGGTACGTGTCCAGCTTCACCGTCTGCGAGTTCTGCACGAGCACCTGCGACGCTTGGCTCAGACCGGCTAGAGACTTGTGCGTCGACTGCGTGGCGTAAACGATCGCCTCCTTCGGCCGCGGACGATGCTTGCCCATGGCGTGATAGCCGCCGTAGAACTTGTGGAAGGCCGCGTGCGGAAGCCAGGCTTCGTCGAAGTGGAGCGTGCCGATGTAGCCGTCGAGCATGCCCTTGATCGTCTCGGTGTTGTAGAGCACCCCGTCATAAGTGCTCTGCGTGAGCGTGAGGATTCGGGGCCTGACCTTTTTCGAATCGATATCGGCCAGCAGCGGATTGGCGGCGATCTTGCGCTCGATCGACTCCCGGCTGAACTCGCTCTGCGGGATCGGTCCGATGATCCCGTAGTTGTTGCGTGTCGGCGTGAGGAACACCGGCACCGCACCCGTCATGATGATCGAGTGCAGGATCGACTTGTGGCAGTTGCGGTCGACCACCACCACGTCGCCCGGCGCCACGTTGTAGTGCCACACCATCTTGTTGCTGGTGCTCGTGCCGTTGGTGACGAAGTAGCAGTGGTCGGCGTTGAAGATGCGTGCCGCATTGCGCTCGCTCGCCGCCGCAGGGCCGGTGTGGTCGAGCAGTTGCCCGAGCTCCTCCACGGCATTGCACACATCCGCGCGCAGCATGTTCTCTCCGAAGAACTGATGGAACATCTGGCCGATCGGGCTCTTGAGGAAGGCGACCCCGCCCGAATGCCCCGGGCAATGCCAGGAATACGAGCCGTCTTCCGCATAGTCCATCAACGCCTTGAAGAACGGCGGCGCGAGCGAGCTCAGATAGCTCTTGGCCTCGCGAATGATGTGGCGCGCGACAAACTCCGGCGTGTCCTCGAACATGTGGATGAAGCCGTGCAGCTCGCGCAGCACGTCGTTCGGAATGTGCTCGGAGGTGCGCGTCTCGCCATAGAGATAGATCGGGATGTCCGCGTTGCGGAAGCGGATCTCCTCGATGAACTTACGCAGGTTCAGCACCGCCGGATCGAGCTCGGGGCCGGTGGTGAACTCTTCGTCGTCGATCGACAGAATGAACGCGCTGGCACGGCTTTGCTGCTGGGCGAACGACGACAGGTCGCCATAGCTGGTCGTGCCCAGCACCTCGAAGCCTTCTTTTTCGATCGCCGAGGCCAGGGCGCGGATGCCGATCCCTGAGGCATTCTCGGATCGAAAGTCCTCGTCGACGATCACGATAGGGAAATGGAAGCGCAGCATCGAAAGGACTCCCGCGAAGGCGGCTGTGAGGTTCGGGAAAAGCGCGGAGTTTAAGCGTCCGCGACCAGGCTGGCGACCGATACACTGACCGGCGACTGGCAGAAATAGGAAATAGGA
>DASTGE010000005.1:0-3162 GCA_035719405.1 Burkholderiaceae bacterium | reverse complement strand
TTGCCGTGGAGGCGCTGTCTGGGGATGAGCCGGTAGCGCGCCTGGCGCGTCGGCACGGCACGAGCCGCAAGTTCGTGCGTGCGCAAAGAGAGCGTGCGCGCCAAGCGGTCCATACGGCGTTCGCCGAGCCGGTGGCAACGTGGCTATTTGTGTCGATCCCCCAAAAAATCAAAGTCGCTGTAAGCGGTTGATTTTAAATGGAAAATTACCCGTACTTGGCCTCTGACTGGCCCTCCGTGAACGCTTGGTTCCAGTAGGTTGCTTCAGCATAGAGCGGGGCCAGGGCGTCGAGGTCAACTTTCGTTCGCGCATCGCTGAACTCAAAGTTTCCGAAGAGGTTCACGTGCTGCCAGGCGACGGGCGAGATGCCACGCAAGCGCGGCTCGCACAACGGTGGCCGAGCCATGGCGCATATGGTTTCGGCGTGGGACGGCACGGCCGGCGTGACGCTGGGTCAGGTCAAGACTGCGGACAAGAGCAACGAGATCACGGCCATCCCGCAGTTGCTGCGTTTGCTGGATGTGCACGGCGCCACCGTGACGATTGACGCGATGGGCTGCCAACGCGAGATCGTCAAGACGATCATTGACCAGGGCGCCGACTACATCATCGCGGTGAAGAACAATCAACTCACGCTGGCGGAAGCCGTGGAGTCGGCATTCCAGGACGAAGCGCAAAGTCTGCAACAGGGGCGGCTGCAGCAGGACATCAATATCACCAAAGACCATGGCCGTCTGGAGACGCGACGCTGCGTGGTCACCGGTGACCTGAGCATGCTGAGCAAGGCGCTCCAGGCGGTGTGGTCGGGCATCCGCAGCTTGGTGATGGTCCACTCGCACCGCGAGATCACCAGTGGATTGCGCAAAGGCGACATCGAAACCGAATGGCGCTACTACATCAGCAGCCACGCCAACGACGCCGCGCAGTTCAACCAGCAGATTCGCCAGCACTGGTCGATCGAAAACGGCTGCCACTGGATGCTCGACGTGACCTTTCGCGAAGATCTCAGTCGCGTGCGCGTCGGCCATGGCGCCGAGAACTTCGCCATCCTCAGGCGCATGACGCTGAACCTGATCAACCAGAACACGACCATCAAGTCCATCAAGAAGTCCAAGCGAAAACTGGCAGCGTGGAGCACCACATGTTTGCAGGAACTTCTGGGGCTACAGGAACGGCCGGCGCAAGCGGGACCAGCGACCTCGCCATAGTAGAAAACTAGGCTGGCGCTCATGCAATTGCCCTGAGACCCCCCGCCAGCTCGATCCCACGGCTGCTTGCGCCGACGAAAACACCGCCGCCAGCACCGGCACGATCGTCAGAGCCCAGCGGTGTACCGTGGCATGGTCAACCTCCACCCGCGCTCGGCCATCATCTCTTCCAGGTTGCGCAGGCTCAACGGGTACGCGACATACCAGCGCAGGCACAACAGCATCACCTCCAGCGGATAGTGCAGGCGCTTGAGCACCTTGCGAACTTGCGAAGGGTCGACTTCTCGAGCTGGATGTGCAGCGGGGTCATCACCTCATTGTCGCGGACGGCCATATTGCGACAGAACCTCATCACTCGTCACGTACATGCTGAAACTGATTCTCGATTGCGCTTCCTGCAGTGAACCGTCACGATCCAGCGTCCATCACGTACGTGAGGAAGGTTTTGGGTTGCTGGGAGGCAAGATGAACATTCGGAAGCGTGGCGACCATCTGTTCGCCACGGGACTGTCGAAGACAATCCGTGACGTTTCGATCATGATCGCCGCGGAGATCGGCAACTACAGTGAAGGGCGGGTTCTACTCGAAACGGTGTCGAGGTGTACTCGCGACCTGACGGGCGAAGTGTTCCACGCAGTCATAGACAAGGGCAGACCGGTACGTGGCGACGATCCCCACTCGCTCATATTCGGTAGAGACGCTTCGAATTTGAAGTTGCAGATACAGAGTTTGGTGTTTGCGTTGAGGTTTCGGCGCGAAGTTGAAGGCAGGGATCGGGCGACCCTAAGCCTGGCAAACCGTCAAGTGGCCACGGCAAAACACCACTCGATGCTGACGGTGGGTCGATTCTTCGACAGCGTCATGGATGACCGAGTGGCCGAGAGATTAATTGGAACTGCGGTGTGCGGTGAGATCCAAGCGGCGCAAGCTTCGCTGGAGAACGTGCGGCGAGAGATATGTCGATGCATCGCCAGGATGTAGTGTGCCGTGTCCAGAATTCTCTGTACGAGGTGTACTCGCTCGGCAATGCGAGCCGAGATTGCCGCAGCAAACAAGGGGGGTAGGCATGCAAATAGGCGAGCTTCTGCCGCGCGCTGTCGTTGCCACCGCGCGGCACATTGGAACAGGTGGCAGGCGGGACATGGTGAATATGAGCGGCGACTCGACTGCGCGCGAGAACTCGGTCCATCGCGTCCGACAAATACGGCCATGATGCTGTCCAAGTTGAGGCGCGCTCAGGCGACGTCAAGCCGGCTCAAGCCCCTCCAGCGCGGCCGTCACACAAAGTGCGGGAGAGTCGGGATAGAAATGCGGCGCGCCACCAGCTGTAGGGTCCGTTGGCTTTTCCATTGGTTTCCCGCTGGGCCTCAGTCCGGCTCCCATCGGAACGACGTTTCCGCAAGCCCCCCTACGATCCCGGACGGCGGGATTTCCCCGGTCCGGTTCTGACCTCGGCTTTCCTTCGTGGGCCTTCCCAAAGTCGCGGCGAGGCTCAAGCACTGACATACATACACCCCGCCTGCGCTGGTTTACCCTGATCCTGCACGCGAAGTAGCTTCCTGCACCACTTCCCGTACCTCGGCCTGCGTGGCGAGGACGATGCGAAGGCGCTCGACGAGGCGTTTGCAAAGATGCAGGGATGCAGGCACAGCTGGCGCAGGAGTTCGGCGGTGCGGACCAACCTGGGGAAGGCGCAGTAGCGGCCGCCGCGTGGTGTGCGCTGGAGCAGCCCCAGCAAAAGGCCGCGTGGTGTACCGCCGAGCCGGCGGTGCCAGCTTGGTGCGCCATCGACACGTGCAAAGCGGCGCCAGAGATTGTGGCCTGTGGTTGACCGCTCGTGGAGCGGCGATCGGCGTTGGTGCAGCGATCCTCCCCCCAGCGGGCAAGTAGGATGGTGGCCCGCAGTTTGTCCCTGCAGCCCAGCCTCCATGCCCCACAAGAAGAACGCCAAGGG
>DASTGE010000004.1:0-2006 GCA_035719405.1 Burkholderiaceae bacterium | reverse complement strand
GCGGAGGTGGCCGCCTCCATCGGCAGCGGCCTCGCCAAGGCGGCCGTGGCCGGACGAATCGGCCACGGCAAGGAAGCCCGCGTCGTCGATACGGGCTATTTACTGGAGCATGACACGCCGCTGGCGATTGTCACGGACAAGGATCCGGACGGGCTGGAGGTGATCCGGCACTCCACGGCGCACCTGCTGGCTTATGCCGTGAAGGAGCTCTTTCCCGACGCCCAGGTGACGATCGGGCCGGTGATCGAGAACGGCTTTTACTACGACTTCGCGTACAAGCGCCCGTTCACATTAGAGGATCTGGCCGCCATCGAGGCCAAGATGGCCGAGCTTGCGAAGAAGGACGAGAAGGTCGAGCGTCGCGTGCTGCCGCGCGACGAGGCAGTGGCCTACTTCAAGAGCCTGGGCGAGCAGTACAAGGCCGAGATCATCGAAAGCATCCCGCCCGGAGAGGACGTGTCTCTCTACCGAGAGGGCAAGTTCGAGGATCTGTGCCGCGGCCCGCACGTTCCGAGCACGGGCAAGCTGAAGCACTTCAAGCTGATGAAGGTGGCCGGCGCTTACTGGCGCGGCGACCATCGCAATGAGCAGTTGCAGCGGATCTACGGCACCGCATGGGCCACGAAGGACGAACTGCAACAGTATCTGCACATGCTCGAAGAGGCCGAAAAGCGCGACCATCGTCGCCTCGGCCGCGAGCTTGACCTGTTTCACACCGAAGAGACGGCGCCGGGCCTGGTGTTCTGGCATCCCAAGGGGTGGGCGGTGTGGCAGCAGGTGGAGCAGTACATGCGCTCCGTCTACCGCGACAACGGCTACCTGGAGGTCAAGGGGCCGCAGATCCTCGACAAGAGCCTGTGGGAAAAGACGGGTCACTGGCAGAACTACCGCGAGAACATGTTCGTCACGGAGTCAGAAAAGCGCGAGTACGCGCTCAAGCCGATGAACTGCCCCGGCCACATCCTGATCTTCAAGTCCGCTCTGCGCAGTTACCGTGACTTGCCGCTGCGCTACGGGGAGTTCGGCCAGTGCCTGCGCAACGAGCCCAGCGGCGCGCTGCACGGGATCATGCGCGTACGCGGCTTCACGCAGGACGACGGACATATCTTCTGCACAGAAGACCACATCCAGCCCGAATGCGAGGCCTTCACGGCCTTGCTGCAGAACGTCTATCGCGACTTCGGCTTCACGCAGATCCTCTACAAGGTCGCGACACGGCCCGAGAACCGGGTTGGAAGCGACGAGCTGTGGGACAAGGCCGAGAACGCGCTGTTCGAAAGCCTGAAGCGCTCGGGATGCGAGTTTGCCGTGTCACCCGGCGACGGTGCGTTCTACGGTCCCAAGATCGAGTACACGCTCAAGGATGCGATCGGCCGCGAGTGGCAGTGTGGCACCATGCAGGTCGACTTCAACATGGCTCGTCTGTTGGGGGCGGACTACGTGACGGAGACCAGCGGCCGGGCCCACCCGGTGATGCTGCACCGTGCGATCGTCGGCAGCATGGAGCGTTTCATCGGCATCCTGATCGAGCAGCACGCGGGGGCTCTGCCTGCCTGGCTGGCCCCGGTTCAGGTCGTGGTGGCGAGCATCACCGATGCACAGCAAGACTATGCCGGTCAAGTAGTGAAAACTCTTCAAAAACAAGGAGTTAGAGTTCAGCCCGATTTGCGCAACGAAAAAATAACCTATAAAATCCGCGAGCATTCGTTGCAGAAGGTCCCGTTCATCCTCGTCGTAGGCGACAAGGAAAAGGCAAGCGGGTCCGTTGCGGTCCGCGCCCGGGGCAACCAGGATCTCGGCGTGATGCCGCTGGAGCAGTTCTCCGACAAACTGCTCGGCGACATTTCAGCCAGGCTCTGACGCCAGCTCGAGGCGCGTTTCTCATTTGTGACGGGAAGCCGCCTGCCTTCGGTTTCCCTTGAAAGGTTGACACCATCGCTACTTTCGCTGACCGTCGTGTTCCCAATGTCGAGCGCAAGCACCGGCTGAATCGGGAGATCACCGCA
>DASTGE010000003.1:0-4463 GCA_035719405.1 Burkholderiaceae bacterium | reverse complement strand
AGCGGCCAGGCGCTGACGACCAACATGGGCGTCGCCGTCGCCGACAACCAGAACTCGCTCAAGGCCGGCCTGCGCGGACCGACCCTGATGGAAGACTTCATCCTGCGCGAGAAGGTCACCCACTTCGACCACGAGCGCATCCCCGAGCGCATCGTTCACGCACGCGGCTCGGCCGCGCACGGATTCTTCGAATGCAGGGCCGCCATCACGGACCTTACGCGTGCCGCACCGTTTCAGCAAGTCGGCAAGCGCACGCCGGTGTTCGTGCGCTTCTCGACGGTGGCCGGCGAGCGTGGCTCGTTCGACCTCGCGCGCGACGTGCGCGGCTTCGCGGTCAAGTTCTACACCGACGAAGGCAATTGGGACCTGGTCGGGAACAGCATGCCGGTGTTCTTCATCCAGGACGCGATGAAATTCCCCGACCTCGTGCATGCGCTCAAGCCCGAGCCGCACAACGCCATGCCGCAAGCGGCCTCGGCACACGACACGTTCTGGGACTTCGTGTCGCTGATGCCTGAGTCCACGCACATGCTGATGTGGGTGATGTCCGACCGTGCGATCCCGCGAAGCTACCGCATGATGCAGGGCTTCGGTGTGCACACCTTTCGGCTCGTCAATGCCGACGGCGAGTCGGTGTTCGTGAAGTTCCATTGGCGGCCGGTGCTCGGCACCCATTCGTTGGTATGGGACGAGGCCGTGAAGATCAGCGGTGCCGACCCCGACTTCCACCGTCGCGATCTGTGGGAAGCCATCGAAGCCGGTGAGTATCCGGAATGGGAGCTTGGGCTGCAGGTCTTCACGGAGGAGCAGGCCGAGCAATTCAGCTTCGACGTGCTTGACGCGACCAAGATCATTCCCGAGGAAGTGGTGCCGCTGATGCCGGTCGGTCGACTCGTGCTCGATCGCAATCCGGACAACTTCTTCGCCGAGACCGAGCAGGTGGCCTTCTGCACGGCCCACATCGTGCCGGGCGTCGACTTCAGCAACGACCCATTGCTCGCGGGGCGCATCCACTCCTACGTCGACACGCAGATCACGCGGCTGGGTGGCCCGAACTTCCACGAGATCCCGATCAACTCGCCGCTGGCCGCTGTGCACAACAACCAGCGCGACGGGATGCATCGCCAGGCGCTTCACCGCGGTCGCGTGTCGTATGAGCCGAACTCGCTAGCCGGCGGTTGCCCGTTCCAGGCGGGCGCCAAGGGCTTCGTATCGTTCCCGCAGCCGGTGCACGAAGACAAGCTGCGCGGCAAGCCTGAGAAGTTTGCCGACCACTACACGCAGGCGCGACTGTTCTTCGAGAGCCAGTCCGACGTCGAGAAGCAGCACATTGCGGGCGCCTTCCGCTTCGAGCTGAGCAAGGTCACGGTGCCGGCGATCCGCGAACGCATGCTCGCCTCGTTGGCTAATGCATCGGAGGAGCTGGCCGCCGCCGTCGCTGATGGGCTAGGCATGGAGTTGCCCGCGCCGCTGCCGCGCGCGATGGAAAACCCACCTCGACCGGAAGTCACCGAGTCGCCCGCGTTGTCGCTGCTGGCCCGGCCGGGCGACGGGAACATCCGCACCCGCAAGATTGCCATCCTGGTGGCGGACGGTGTCGAAGGCGAGTCGATCGCGGCGCTACAGGAAGCGCTGGTCGCGCAAGGCGCCGTCCCGCGCTTGGTCGGCATCCGTGTCGGGCGTGTGGTCACGGCATCCGGTGAGGAGATTGAGGCCGATGCGTCGATGGAGAACTCGCCTTCCGTGCTGTTCGATGCGCTCGTGCTTCCCGACGGTGAAGAGGCGGTCCAGCGGCTTGCGCGTGACGGTCATACGGTCGACTTCGTCAAGGAGCAGTACCGCCACTGCAAGACCATTCTTGCCATCGGCGCCTCCGAGGCCCTGTTGAACAAGGCCGGCATTCCACCGCGGAGCGACCGCGACACGGGACTGGCGGTGACCGACGGCGCCGACGCGTCGGCTGCGGCGAGCTGGTTCATCGAGGCGGTCGGAATGCACCGGCACACGTCCCGGGACAGCGATCCGCCGCCGGTGTGACGGGCGATGCATCGATGGTCACTCGTGCTGACCAAGGCGGCTTGGATCCATCGATTCGGCGGCTGAGCTCGGCGCCTGCTCCCGTGAGTAACATCCGACGACCTGGCTGCGCGCGGTGCCGAGCGGTGGAGATGATCGACGAAATGGAGCCTGGCGAGGCCGCGCGCTGCAAGTGTGATGAGTGGCCCCGGGTTACGCCTGATGCCGCGAGACCAACAGCCCCTGCACCCGGGTTGTCGCTAGAGCTGGCTCCCGAATAGAGACGCTACGTGCTCGAGCGCTTTCTCTTGCCAGGGTCGTCCTCGCCATGCCTCGAGGGTCACTGGTTTTGAGTGCCGAAAATCTTCCTCGAAGATCTCGATCTGCCGCCGCGCAAAGGCTGCGTTCACGACATTCAGGTTGGCTTCGTCGTTGAGCCGAAAGGAGCGGTTGTCGAAGTTGGTGGAACCGGCCGATACCATCAGCCCATCGCTGATCAGCACCTTGCAGTGAAACATGGTGGGCTGGTATTCGGCTATTTGCACCCCGGCTTCGAGAAGCTCGCCCCAGCGCGCGCGAGAGGCGCGGCGTACAACCTGGGTGTCGATATCCGACCCGGGTGTGACGATCTTGACCTTCACGCCGCGCTTGGCTGCTGCCGCCAGTGCCCGCACTACGAGGTCATCAGGCACGAAGTACGAGTTGGCCAGGTGGATGCTGCGACTGGCGGCGGTGATCGCCAAGAGGTACATGAGATGCATGCTCTCGCTGCCGCCCGTGGGCGAACTGCTGAACATTTGTGCGGCTTGATCGCCGCGAGCCGTCAGCGCCGGAAAGTATTCCTCGCCATGCAGGACACGCCCCGTGGCCTTGATCCAGTTATCCATAAAGACGGACTGCATCTGCGCCACCACGGGGCCTTCCACCCTGAAGTGGGTGTCGCGCCAATGGTCCTTGTCTTGGGCGTACCCGCGCCACTTGTCCGCAATGCCGACGCCGCCGGTGAACCCGATCTCGCCGTCGACAACCAGCACTTTGCGGTGCGTGCGGTTGTTCATGCGTTGCAGGTTCGACCAATGTGGTTCGTGGTATCGCTCGACCTCGATGCCGGCGGCCTTCATCTCCTCGAGATAACGCGCCTCCATCTTGGCGCTGCCCACCCAGTCGAGCAGCACATGGACCTTCACGCCTGAGCGAGCGCGATCAATGAGCGCGTCGGCGAATTCCCGCCCGATGGTTTCCGACCAATAGATGTAGGTCTCGAACGTGATGGTGCGTTGCGCCTGCTTGATCGCACTCAGCATGGCAGCAAAGATCATGTCGCCATTGACAAGCACTTCGGTCTTGTTGCCGTCGAGGATCGGCGGACCCAGCAAGTTGCCCATTGCGCGCCGAAACTGCGGCTCGTCCGTCGCGTACAGCCGCTCCAGGCGCTGTTCGATCTTCTTCTCGCCGGTAGCGAGATTGAGCACGACAAACACCGCACACAGGGTCAGCAGGCTGCTTGCGATCGCGATCCACACCGAGCGCATTTTCAACGCCGTGACGCCCAGCGCCCGCCTTCGGCTGAGGTCGAGCGCAGCTCAGGCAGGCCAACCTCGCCCCTGACGGACGCGCACACCACGCGATAGTTACGCCGAGCGGAATCGGTCAAGCCGGAGCAGTCGACGCGGCCCGCAGCGTCGCACGGGAAGACGAACGCGCGGCCCGAGTTGAACAGTGAGCCGAAGCGCAGTTCATAGCGCAGGCTCTCACAAGGTACCTGCATGGCGTCCATTGCGGCTCTCCTCCAACTCCACCGACGTCCGGACGGGGCCGCATCGCCGCGGAGTCTGCTGCAAGGCGGGCTGCCTAGCCTGGCAAAGCCCAGCAATCGGCAGGCCCGCCATTTCCGACGAAGAGTCGGTACCGTGCGCCGGCAGCCAGGTCAGAAGGCTCTGTCGCGATAAGGCGTTGGTGACAATGAAGGTCATGGTCCCGCTCACATCCAGCTCCAGACGTCGACCCTTCGCAAGGTGCTCAAGCGGCTTCACTACCCGCCGGAGGCCATGCTGCTGTGCGTGCGCTGGTGCGTCGCGTACCCGTTGAGCCTACGCAACCTGGAAGAGATGATGGCTGAGCGCGGGGTGGAGGTTGACCATGCCACCGTGCACCGTTGGGCGCTGAAGATCTTGCCGGTGCTGGCGGCGGTGTTTCGTCGGCGCAAGCGGCCGGTGGGATCAAGCTGGCGCTGCGACGAAACCCGCGCCGTCGACAAACTCGGCCACACCGTGGACTTCCTGCCCACGGCCAAGCGCGACCTCGCGGCGGCCCGGCGCTTCTTCGAGCGGGCGATCGACCTGCACGACGTGCCCGAGAAGATCACCATAGACAAGAGTGGCGCCAACACCGCCGCTGTGCACGGCCTGGTCGACGACAGCGGCGTGGCCGTCGAGCTACGCCAGTCG
>DASTGE010000002.1:0-6350 GCA_035719405.1 Burkholderiaceae bacterium | reverse complement strand
AGATACAGCTTGGCGAGGCCGAGCTTGAACTCAGGCCGCTCCGGCTGCAGCGCGACTGACTTCTTCTGCCGTTCCAGCGCCTTGCCGACCTCGCCGGCATCTGCAAGCACGGCAGCCCAGGAACTCCGGGTTTCCAGGGATTCAGCACAACCCCGCCAGCGCCATCGGCATGATCGGCGGGAGGCTGCCCAGCAGGCGTACAAGCTCGGTGATGCTGCGCGTGCCGGTACGCGAACGGATGCTGCCCAATTGCGTACGTACGGTCGACAGCGCCACTCCATGACGCCGCGCGATCTCGCGCGGCGCGATGCCTTCGGCGAGGGCGGCCAGCACCCGCGTCTCGGTTGACGTGAGGCCGCACGAGCGCGCATAGAACTGCAGCGACAGATCCTTGCTCCCTCCACCCAGACCGAACACGATGAGCGCAGGCACATCGTCGGTGCGCCCACCGCCTTGCAGGGGCAGTACGGTCATCAGCAGATGGTCATCCGCGCCGGCGCCAAGCTGAACCATCGACCAGCGCCCCTCAGCCGCTGCGCCGACAGCCCGGGCCAGCCCATCCAACTGCCGAGTCGGAGTGACGACGAGCGAATCCCCCTCGACGCGCATCAGAGGATGGCGGTCGCATTCGCGATGCGCCGCTCGATTTGCGAACAGCACCCGCAGACGGCGGTCGACGACCATCACGCCGAAATGCAAGTGATCGAGGATCTGCAGCGGCAGATGACCGGCACCAAATGCGGCTTCGGGGCGATCCCGTTCCGGCTTCTCGGCCTTCACCCGAGCCGGAGGCGTCAGCGCATCGGCAGGGTAGGCGCGCTGCGGGCCGACCGGCCAAGGCATGCGGGAGGACTCGGTAGCGGGCGAGAGGGACGTCATTGCATTCTCCTGGTACCGGCAACTTCCCGGCAGCAGGCGAAACTGTCCGGCCGAACCCACTTTCAGGTCTTTGGGTCGGACCTGAAACCTGGCCTCTTAAGGGCCCTGCGAAACGTGTTGTGGTGGCCAGGAGGGCATGGCAGCATCCCCGTGTGCGCGACGGAGGAGTAGAGGTGACTGTGAGGCCCGCAGCATCAGCGCAACGAGGAGGAAATTTGAAAGTGACGACGGATGCCGTTTCCAACCCCGGGGTCGCCCAGGGCTTCAACCTCGTGATGCAGCTGAAGGATCCGCGACAGCTTCCCGAGCTGATGTCGCGCCTGGCTGCGAAGCCGACGCGGGACAGGCTCGATACCGCCCTGCGCGCGCTGGGCTACGTTCACTATTCGCGCTTCCTGCCGCTTTGGGACGTGGGCCGGCTGATGATCGTCACCGAGTTCGACGGCGGCAGGATGAAGAACTACGTGATGGACTTTGCCGCAGTCCTCGACGCCGAATTCACACTGATCCTTTCGTACATGAAGGACGCGCCCCCGCTTCCGGTGAGCGCCTATCCTGACGACTTCTGGGACTACGTCGAGCGCAATACCCAGCCGCTTCCCGTGTATCCGCCATACCGGCAGCCGTTCAGCTCTTATCCCGAGAAGACGGTGCAGGACATCATCGGGCTGGATGACGTGAAAGTGCCTCTCGCCGCGTTGCACCCGGCCGACGCTGACCTTCCGCGGCGCCACAAGGTGGAAATGCATGACGTGCAGGCCAACGTGCTGCGCGGCTATGGCGGGAACGTGGCGATCCACGCGTTCGTGCGCTTCGCCGACGACCATGACGAGGCTCGGGCGCTGATCCAGGCGCTGCTGACCGGCGAGCTCAGGGTCACGTCCGCCGAGCCCTGGGGGCCGCGCAAACCGGAGCTCTGCGTGACCCTCGGTTTCACCCATGAAGGGCTATGCCGACTGGGACTGCCGCCGTGGTTCGCGCGGCGCTTTCCGGCGGCCTTCAGGGAGGGCGCGGCACGTCGCGAGCCAGCACTGATGGGCATCAGCGCCGACGCACCGGACGCAGCCCGCATCACCGACGGATGGAGGGTGGGGCTCGAACCGGTCGATGCGATGGTTTCGATCTACTCACTGCAGCAGGAACGCCTGCGCGCGGCCGAGCACGACCTGCTGGGCCTGCTCGATCACCACAAGGCGACACTGATGGGCGAGATGCTTCGCCTCGCGGCCCTCGAGGACGAAAAGGCGGGGATGCGTCGCGTTCATTTCGGCTATCGGGACAGCATCACACAGCCTGGCATCGAGGGTGTTCCGACCAGGACCTCGATGTCCAACCGCCAGCCCAGATCGCCCGTCGGCGACTTCCTGCTCGGCGGCGGGCACATCAACGCGCGGGGCGGAAACTTCATCGGCGGTCTGCCGCACGAAATGGCCGACAACGGCACCTACGCCGCGCTTCGCGTGATCGAACAAAACGAGCGGGCCTTCCGTGAACTGACGGGCGGCAGGGAAGGCATCGCCGCGAAGCTGATGGGCCGCTGGTTCGACGGTCAGCCGCTGATACGCGAGCGCGTGCACGGCCGGCCCCCGGCCGCGCTCGACGACTTCCTCTACGCCGAAGGCGAGAGTGCCGATCGCCATGGCCTGCGCTGTCCGCTTGGCGCGCATATCCGGCGCATGAATCCCCGCGACGCGCAGGTCATGGGCCTTGCTGAGCTGCGCCGGGTCATTCGTCGCGGCATGCCCTACGGGCCGGCCTACGATCAGGATCCGTCTGCCAAACGCGGCCTCGCCGGCCTGTTCCTCTGCGGCGACCTCGAATCGCAGTATGAATTCCTTTTGAGCGTGTGGGGCCGGGGAGACCTGTCCACCACTGGCTTGCGAGGCACGAGCGATCCCTTTATCGGCGCTCATCGGCCGGGCAACGTATTTCGGTACGTGGACGAGGACGGCAACTCATGTGAGCTGCAGATCAACAAGCCGCTGACGTACACGCGCGGGGCGCTTTACCTGTTCCTGCCCGGAATGTCCGCGCTTCGATGGCTTGCGGAGGCGGGTTGGGAACGCAAGAGTCCTGCGCACGCCAGCCATCACGCGGCAACCACGCGGCGGAAATCCCCCATCGACCCCGACTGTTTCTCGCCACTGGATCCGGCCTTCAGGCTCGATCCTTACCGCTTCTACGCAGCGTTTCTCGACGCCGACCGTCCCATCGCCAAAATCCCCACCCATCAGGCGTGGTGGGTGTTCAGTCATGAGTTGGTGAGCCGTCTCTCGGCGGGCACCGATGTCGCGATCAAACCGGACCGGCATCACCGGATCGCCAGCAAGGCCCGTTCTGCTTTCGACGTGGCAGACAACTTCGACGACGGCCTGTTCTATATGGACCAGGCGCGCAATCAGGAGGTGCGCAGCGAACTGGACCCGCGGTTCGCCGCGACCATCGCCCATGCGGAAGTCCTGGCGGAGGAATTCGCGCAACGGCTTCTGGTCGGGCCCCTGAGGCAAGGAAGAATCGACGTGGTGGTCGATTACGCGAGGCCGCTCACGACACGCGTGTTCATGAAGCTCATGGGCATCCCCGACGCGCACGCCGAAATGGTGGACGCATGGGTGCGCAGCGCCATGTCTGGCCACGACAAAGGGGCGGAGCCACGCGTGCGACTGGAAGGCGCGAGCGCGACGATGGCGCTGCGCAGCTATTTCCAGGCCCTGGGCCTGGTGTGTCCCAATGGCTCGCCCGCCTACGAGCCCGTGACGCCCTTGGGCACGCCGTCGCTGATGCATGGGCTGCAGGAGATGGTGGACGCGCGATGCCCGTTCCCGGGGCGATTCAAGTCGCGCGATGAGGCGATGCAGACTGCCCTGCACCTCGCGCTCGGTGGCTACCTGTCGACGGAGTTCTTGATCGGGACCGGCGCGCTGAACCTGCTGCGTCACCCGCAGCAGATGCGTGAGCTGCGATCCGAGCCAAGCCTGTGGCCCGGTGCCATCGACGAGATGCTGCGCTACGACGCGCCATTCCAGATGGCCGACCGAATCGCCATCGCGTCGTATTCCCATGCGAACGCCGGCGAGATTCAGGCGGGCGACGCGGTCGTTCTGGTCTACGGGGCCGCCAACCGCGACCCTGTGGCCTTCGGCCCGGACGCAGGTGAATTCGACATCACCCGCGAGGCCCGTGGCGTGCGTCATTTCGGGTTCGGACCCGCCTCGCGCTATTGCATCGGCTCGAAGCTGGCAGAGCAGGTGGCCACAGTGGCTCTGAGGGAGCTAATCCGGCATGTGCCCGACAAGCCGACGTACCAACAGGGAGAATGGCTGGCCGATCCGTACTATCGTTCGTTGAAAGGATTGCTCCTGGTTCTGGGGTGAAGCGCCCTTTCACGGTTTCGTCAAGGACCGCGATCCCTCACGGTAGGCCGGGAGACTTGCTATCGTCCTCGTCCAATGTCCCGCCCCGCACCTTCCGTTGACGACGCCGCCGCGATTCTGCGCTTCGGTCTCGCGGCGCTCGACACCGATGCACGCGCGCTGCTGATCGAAGGCAGGCGGGCCGCGCTCGGGCCCCGCGCCTACGCGCTGCTGAAGATGCTGGTCGACGAGCGTCACCGTGCCGTCTCCAAGCAGGAGCTGCTCGACACAGTGTGGCGGGGCGTGATCGTCGAGGAAAACAACCTCCAGGTTCAGATCTCCACGCTGCGACGCCTGCTCGGCCCGAATGCGATCGCCACCATCCCGGGCCGCGGCTACCGCTTCATGTTGCCAGTGGAAGGCGACATCGCCGCCGACGAGGCTGAAAGCGCTGCCCGCACACGCGGATCTGACGACAGCGGCAAGCCAGGACGCCAGGCCGGAAACCTGCCCGAGCGCCTTCCGGAGCTGTATGGCCGCGAGGCCGAATGCGCCGCCGTGCGGGCCTTGGTCGAGCAGCATCCGTTGGTGTCGATCGTCGGCGCGGCGGGCATCGGCAAGACGCGTCTCGCGCTCGCGGCGGCACACGCCACCTCTGCCTCATGGCCCGATGGCGTGTGGATGATCGAGCTGCATGCCCTCAACGACCCGGACCTGCTCGTCCAGACGATGGCCCAGGCATTGAAGGCCGCGCTGCCCGGGGTGCGCGATCCCGCGGAAGAACTGGTGACCGCCCTGCGCGGGCAGCATGCACTCCTGCTGATCGACAACTGCGAGCATCTGATCGACGCGGTCGGGATCGTCGCGGAACGTCTTTTGAGGGGATCGAGCGGCCTGCACCTGCTCGTCACAAGCCAGGAGCCCCTGCACCTTCCTGACGAGCAGGTGTACCGCCTGGCGCCGCTGTCGGTGCCTCAGGAACCGTGCGGGCGCGACGCCGTTTCCTATGGCGCGGTGCGACTGTTCTTCGAGCGCACGCGAGCGCTGCTGCCCCGCTTCGAGCTCACGCCCGAGAACACGCCCGAGGTCATCGAGGTGTGCCGCCGGCTCGATGGCCTCGCTTTGGCCATCGAACTCGCCGCGGCGCGCGTGCCCGTGCTTGGCGTCTCCGGCGTGCGGGAGCGTCTGGGCGAACGCTTCCGCATCCTCACCGGCGGCTCCCGTATCGCCCCGAAACGCCACCAGACCCTGAGGGCGGCGCTCGACTGGAGCCATGCGTTGCTCGACGACGGGGAGCGTGCGGTATACCGCCGACTCGGCCTCTTCGTCGGCAGCTTCTCGCTGGAAAGCGCCGAGGAACTGGGTGCCGGAGGGGGCATCGACCCTTGGGGAGCGCTGGAGCATTTGAGCAGTCTGGTCGACAGATCCCTCGTGATCGCCGAAGGCGAGCCGCGGCCACGGTATCGGCTGCTGGAGTCCACGCGCGAGCACGCGCTGGAACAACTGGCGCTCGCGGGCGAGACCGACGAGTGGCTGGCCCTGCATGCTGCCGTCACCCGGCGGGCGGTTGAGCAGGCAATCCGGGAGCGCCGGGCCGACATCGTGCTGGCCGAGATGGGCAACGTGCGCAGTGCCTACGACTGGGCTCGCGGCGCAAAAGGCCGTCGTGAGACGGCCGTTGCCCTGGCCACGCTGCCGTCCATGGTGCTGGCCGTCGAAGGCGCCGTGCAGGAGGCGAAGCAGCGGCTGCTGGAGGTCGAGGCGCTGATCGACGACTCCTTGCCGTCGGGGCTGGTGGCGCAGTACTGGCAGTGGTATGGGCGCATCGGAGTCGACGGCCGCCTGCCCGCACGGCGCTGCGTCGATGCGTTCCGTCGCGCCGAAGGGATGTTCGCGGCACTGGGCAACCTGCGCCATGTGCACGCCTGCCGTCGCCACGGCGCGGAGGCGATGCTGGACGCCGGTGATCTGGAGGGCGCCGCATTGCTGCTGTCTCGTGCCGAGGCAATGGAAGGATCGGACTGGCCGCTGGCTGATCGGATGCGGCGTCTGCGCGTGCAGGGACTGTGGCTGGCCAAGGCGGGGCGCACCGATGAGGCAGTGCGCACCTCCATGCAG
>DASTGE010000001.1:0-5030 GCA_035719405.1 Burkholderiaceae bacterium | reverse complement strand
GCGCCCCACGCCCCTTCAATTCGTCCACGACACTCGCAAGACCGCCGAGGCTCGCGGCCCCAGCGCGCTCGTCCCTGTTACCCGAAAACGACCGAAACTGAACCACGCCGCAACTGCGGGATGGCCGTGATCTCGTTGCTCTTGTCCGCAGTCTTGACCTGACCCAGCGTCACGCCGGACGTGCCGTCCCACGCCGAAACCAGATGCGCCATGGCTTGGCCACCGTTGTGCGAGCCGCGCAGGCTCTTGCCGTCGATGTGGATCGTGTGACCGCGCAGCGAGGGACACAAACACTCCATCCAGTCGATGAAGCAAGCCTCAAAGCTCTTGGCGTCGAGCAGCGCGAACACCCGGCTGAAGGTGTCGTGCGAGGCAATACCGTTCTCAAACGCGAGGAATCGCCGCAGCCACTCGAGCTTCTCCCGCCCCCACAGCGCAACATCGACCCAGTCGTCGGCCCCACTGCTGATCGCACACAGCGCCGTCAGCAGCAGCTCCTGCAGCGGATAGTTGCAACTGGCCAAGCGTCGCCTCGGGTCTTCCAGGGTCTCAAACGCTTCCATCACTTTCAGTTTATCGAACGGCTGCGCGTTAGCGTCTTGTTGTTGGATCACCCAGGCGACCTGATCTCAATTTCGAGGGTCGCGCTTATATCACGCAATCCGGCCCTGCGCTCATGCAATCGCCCTGGGTCTATCCCCGCTCACGCCTTCGAGGCAATCTCCTCACAGTTGCTTCCCGCTCACACGGGGCCCCAGGCTTGCAAACCCCCGACTTTTCCGAATTCAAGTCCGTCCACCCCCACTCACGCGGAAGCCTACGCGCTCAAAGAGCGCGCAAAACCGAGATCCAGGCCGCCCATAGCACCTGAGAGCGCGGACGGCTGGCTGCCCAGAGAGATGTTACGGCGATCGCAGCAATAATCCGCGGTTCTGCCCGAACCGCATATGCCCAACGCCACTACTCTCATCGACGTTGCTATCTTAGGTGGCGGCCCGGCCGGCTGCGGTGCCGCATCCTGGCTCGGCCAGCTCGGCCTGACCACGCTGCTTATTGAGCGCGAGCCCAGGCTGTGTGCCTCCCTAGCAGCCCTAGCCTTTCGGCAGGATTGGGTGCTCGGCGAGCCCGCTACCCGGCTGGCCGACTTGGCAGACAAGTACTCTGCCCACGCATGTGCCACCCCCGGTGTCGCGTTGCGAATGAGAACGCAGGTCGAGTCCGCGCGCCATTCGCCGGAGGGCTGGACACTGCAACTGGCCGATGGCGAGCGCGTAAAGGCGCGCTCGCTATTGATCGCGACCGGTCTGCGTCTGCGGCGCCCGGCGCGCTATTTCGCATCGTCCCACCCGCGCCTGCTGGATGCTGCCTCATTGACGGCCCAGCGCGCTAACCTTAGACCCGGCCACGTGCTGCTGCTCGGCGCGGGCGACAACGCGGCCGAGAATGCCCTCTTCCTGGCCAACCGCGGCTTCGACGTGACTGTCTGGGCTCGCGGCGGCTGGCGCGCTCAGACGCATCTGGTAGAACGGGCCGAACGTCATGAACGCATCGCGGTGCGCCTGTCCACGCCGCTTCCCGAGGAGCTGCTGCCCGACGCTGACGGCGTCAATGTAGGCCCCGAGCGCTTCAAATATGTTGCCGCCCTGCTGGGCTTCGAGCCCGAGCCATCCGCCTTCGCGCTACTGGACGAACACGCGCGCCAGCACGCCTTCGTCGCCGGCGACGCCAGCGGCCGCTGGCATCCCTGTGTCCAGACGGCACTGGCCGACGGTGTGCAGGCCGCCAAGCAGATAGAGCAGGCGCTGCGTCCTGAGGTCCAGACCGCTCCTCAGCACTACAACAACCGCCAAGTCATTCACCTGCATGGCCTTCGCTTTCGCGCCAACCTCGGGGTGCTCGACTTCGAACGTACGGGGCCACAGCCCATCAAGGTCGACGCGGAGGTCAACCTCGGCGCGCTGCCCGTCGTCGCGCGCGACGCGGATATCGGTCATGTCCTGGACTACCGGCGCGTGCGCAGCGCCATCATCGATGAATGCACCGCCGAACATACCGACCTAGTCGAGGCCCTGCTCGGCAAGCTCAGCAACCGCCTGATGAGCCTGCCAGGCGTCGTTGGCGTGCGCCTGAAGCTGACCAAACTCGAAATTTTTCCCGACTGCGAAGTCGCAATCAGCACCGAACTGGGTGCTTGGTGAAGCACTATTTCTTCTGAATCCCGGGAGGAACGGAGGGACGAAGGGCTCTTTGATGGAGCACACGTTCCTCCTGCTGACGACCGACCCCGCGCGCGCTTCGTCTGCCATCGCCAAGCCCGCGGCACGTCCCTCTACTCAGGGATATGGGCAGAGCCGCATCACCGTAGGTTTCGATCAACATAATGCGTGAAGACTTTCCGAAGTATGATATTTCCATCACATCGATATCATAATGTGAGACAGTTCCAGCCGGCAGGGTAGCGTCCCGTCGGTCTGCGGGATCAAGCCTTGAACGCAACCACTGCATGAAGCATCACTGGAAGCTAGACGACTTTTGCCCACAATCTGCTGACCTAGTTCGGTGCTTGCCCGCTGGAGCGACGGTGGCCGACATCGGATGCCTCGGGTGGCTTTTGGCTGACGCTGCTCGCGATAGCGGTGCCATCCTTATTGGAGTAGACCAAGCCGAGCCACCCGGACGTCCGAGCCATGCGCGCTTCCTTCGTGGCTCCGGATCGAACATTGACCTGCCTGACGACTCTTGCGATCTCGTGGTTGCCGGCCACGTTCTAGAGCACATCCACGATGGCGTCGGGTTCACAAGAGCTCTGCTCAGGATCGTCAAGCCGGGAGGCCACCTCTGGATAGAGACTCCGAGTGAGCTCGGTTGTTTGGGGCGATCGTCCGACGACCCAGAGGATCACGGTTTCCCGAGCTTTTGGGATGACCCAACGCACATTCGGCCGTGGACACCTGGCGCGTTGTATCGGTTGGCCCTCTCATGCCAAGCGATACCGCAGGCCATCCAACGGACGCAGACCGGCGATGTGCCGTCCACGAGGATGCTCGCGCGCAAACCTGACTGGGTGACGGGCGAGCCGGCAACACGGTACGTTACCTTGAAGGATGTGCCGCGCGGACTCAAGCAAGCCTACGAGGTAATTTGGGGAGAACAGGCATGAAGAAAGTGCATGCATTGCTCTTCGCCGCGGTCACCGTCCTGACGGCTGCGCAGCCCGCGACCTGCTTCGGCCAGTCGGACGCGACCATACTGAAGGTTAGCGGTCGCATCGGCAGGACCAACAGCCCGGACGGAAAGAGCTACACCTTCTCCATTGCCGAACTTCAGAAGCTCGGCGACGTCACGATCAAGGCTACTACGCGCTACACCAGAACGGCCGATTTCACTGGCCCGCGATTGCGAGACATCCTACAGGTGGTACAAGCCGCTCCCGACGCGACCGGTATAGATGTCGTTGCACTCGACGGCTACCAACAGACGGTGCCAATTACGGACCTTAAGAAATGGGATGTGATCCTGGCACACACGCAAGGCGGGAAACGCCTGACGGTGGCCACCCTAGGGCCCCTCTGGATCATGTATCCGATCGACAATTACCCCGCCGAGCTGAATAACAACGAGATCACCTCAAAGCTGGTGTGGTCCCTCACCGGGATCGTCGTCAAGTGACACGAACCGGGATGGTCATCAAGTGACACGACGTGGTGCGGGCGACTACTGCTGCAGACCGATACCACGGGCGCAAGGCACGGTTGGCCATTTTGTTCATTTTGCTGGGAGCTCTGTTCGCAGGCATCGTGGCGGTGAACATTCAGACGTGGCTTTCATACAAGAAGACTTTCGCCGCGCGAACTGCCAGCGAGGATTGGTTCAAGCACACGTTGCCGAACTACAGCGGGGACGTGTACAACCAAGTAGTCGCAACGTGGCGCTTGCAACTCGCGTGCGAGCAGTTTTCTGCGGGCTCTCTCGATCGAGAAAAGTTTAGACTGATTATTCAGCAGGTGGCGGGAACACTCACAGCGTTTGAATCGGGCATGCCCCTCGGTCAACAGCTATCGGTGCACCCGAGCTACCTAGCGGCCTACACAGCCTTCGAGAACCTGCTGGATGCTGCAGTCAAACTGGAACAGGGAACAGCACCGATTGATCAGGTCCGCGAGAGCGGCGCAGTTGCATCGGCGCTCTGGTCTCGTTTGAACAAGGAAGCGGAGATCGACGAATACAGGCTGCGCGATCGCATGGGATACGCAGTGGTTGAGTTCCGACCTTTGGCGGTGCGGTCATTCGCGATCAGTGCATTGCTCAGCGCGCTGTTTGTGGTGGTCGTCGGGATCATGGGCTATGCAACTTGGCGGGCATTGGTCCTCGACAATCGCCGCGAGAGGCGGTTCGAACTGCTACTTGCGACGGTCGGACATGACATGCGCAGCCCATTGCAGGCTTTGGTGGGAGCAGCAAAGCTGCTGGCAGCGCCGGACATCTCAACAAGCGAGCGGGAGAAATTCGTCCAGATCGTCAGCGAGCGGGCCGTCTTTTTCACGCGGATGCTCGATGATCTGATCGATCTTGCCAGGCTCAGCACGCTAACGTTCTCCCCCGCCCCGATGGATCTCCACCATTGGTTCTCGGTGGCATCAGCTCGGCTGAGTTCTGACGCGAGGGAAAAGGGGTTGACTTTTGAAGCGAGGATCAACGCCCCAAAGCGGTGGATCATGTTCGATGAACATCGTCTCACGCAGTGCGCGGACAACCTCGTCTCGAATGCGATCCGGTACACGGACAAAGGGAGTGTCACCTTTAGCGTCCACTGTGGCTTCGACGAAGGCACGCCGAGGGGCCAGATCACTATCGAGGTGGAGGACACTGGCAGGGGCTTGGCTGCTGAGGATCAAGCACGCATCTTTGAGCCGTTCATCCGGCTGGACGATCGGATCCAGGGGACGGGGATTGGCCTCAGCATCGTGAGGCGGTGGGCGCGCCAAGTAGGTGGCGACGTGTACGTGGCGCGATCGATGGTTGGCAAGGGA